>WYBG01000448.1 GCA_011526015.1 Deltaproteobacteria bacterium
CTAATCATCCATACTACCTTTTTCGGGGCATTCAATCGCATTGTAAATACCTCCTCTAAGCTTTGTTAACCTGCCGTTTATTAGACGGAAAGAACTTACCCAATCGCCGGAAAATATACAATACCCCCGCGGAAATTTCGATTTGCGGCCTCTCCCCTATGGCAATCCGACGCTGTTGGCGGTGGCGGTTGGCAAGTATGCAGCAGGCAAGTAAGCGGGAGCACCCCAAATGCCCGTAATTGCCTGCTGCCCACAAGGCCAGCTTACTTCCAGACCCCCAGGATTCCTCCCATGACGATGAAAGTGACCGCCTGGTAGCCGGCGTTGATCAAAAACAATTTCAGCGACCGCCGCTCGAACAGGTAGATGATCCCGATAGCCGCAGCTACCCAGCCGATTCCCGCCAACGCCCCCGCGGTCATGCCCCAGGCCAGGTTGGGATCCGCCGGCTCCGCCAAAAACGCCGCCAGGTTGAAGGCCATCACCAGGGCGAGCAGGAACGACAGGCCGAAAATCTTGCCCATGTTGGCGTTTTTCATATCCTCTTCCGAGAACCCGTTCTCGCGCATCCAGGCTTTGGCGAACAGGATCGGCGAATACCACACCGCCCCGATGACGAAACTGGACAGCGCTGCGACAAATACTGCTAACAGATTGATTTTGGACATATCCATAACTTTTTCTCCTTCGGTTTTGGGTTTTGTTTTTTGCCAATAAAGTAAATAAATTCCCACCGTTTTTCCGAAGAAAGTGACTGAAGCGGGAAAATCCGAGGATGAAACGGGAAATTAAGAGGTTGGAGAGGGAAATAACCGTCGACCATATTTTCATAAGGAATAGTTATTTGCGAAAATGATGCAAGCGACCTATATTCCGGCGAACATATCTCATATCAACCTTAGCATCAGGAGGGCATAATAACCATGTTCGCATCTCATTCTAAATTCTTCTTACCTCTTCTTGTTTTATGTCTTCTCCTCGCGTTCCAGTGCGAGAAAGACAAAAACCCCCTGAATCCTGTTTTTAGCGGAATCGCGAAAACTGACGACCAGGCCAACCTCATCGAAGACGATCCTGATGATTGGCAACCTCGCTGTGGTGCTCCTGCACCTTTTTGTGCCAGACCTGCCTATCCGAATCCAACGCAAGGGTCCACCAGCATTCACTTTGCGCTTTCCTCCGGCATACCGGTAAAAATAGTCATCCATTCCCCATTTAACAGAATTGTGAGAACTTTGATTGACACTTCTTTCAGCCCCGGAACCTATAATGTGGCGTGGGATTTAAGAAACGATGCCGGTGAATTGCTGCCGAGCGGAATATACCGGGTTTATATTGAAGCTGGTATTCAAACCCACGGTGATATTCAGATCCAGCGGTAGTTTCTGCGGCGGATCAACGTAAGTGCAGCCATGAAGCCAAACTCCCACATCAACGATCTAAACATCCGCCTGATCTTCATCCCCTTTTTCGGGATCATCATTCCCAATCTTACCGGATTATTCGGGCACATCACCTTTCGCTCCCCCCTGTACTGGATCGGCTACGGGTATTTCATCCTGATCTCGTTCGTGATCTGGCACGGCAACCGCTACCTGCTCTTCAAGCAACGGGAACACTACGACTGGTTTCAGAATCCCATCCGCAAATTAACCACCCTGGTATTCGCCAACGTGTTTTACACCGCCCCGGTAACGGCGCTGATGCTGCTGTTCTGGTATTATTTTGCAGGATTTTCGGAACCGGATTGGAACGTGATCAAGTTGGTGACCCTGATGAACGTCATTGCAGTGATTTTCATTACCCACGTGTACGAAACGGTTTTTTTGATCAAGGAACGGGAGAGCGACCTGCTGCAATTCGAGAAACTGGAACGCGCCAAAGCCCAGGCGGAGCTGGCGGCGTTGAAAAGCCAGATCGACCCCCATTTCATGTTCAACTCCCTGAATACCCTCTCCTACCTGATCGAGAACGACCGGGAGAAGGCGCTGCGCTTCAACGAACACCTCTCCGACGTGTACCGCTATATCCTGATGAACAGAGACCGGGAACTGGTGCAGCTCCGGGAGGAGATCGAGTTTCTCAACCACTATTTTTCCCTGCTGCAACTGCGTTTTGGGAAAGGAATTCAATTGTCGGTCAACGGAAACGGGGAATGGGATAATTATCTGATTCCGCCGATTTCGCTGCAAATTCTGCTGGAAAACGCGGTGAAACACAACCAGTTGGATGAGCGCAGCCCACTGGGGATCCAGGTGCGCATCGGCGATTCCAGCATCGTAGTTTCCAATCCCAGGCGCCCCAGGCTGACGGAAAATGGCACGCCCAAAACCGGTTTGAAGACCCTGAATGAGCGCTATAAACTGATTACCGGGCGGGAGATCGAAATCCAAACCGAAGCGGATGAATATTCGGTAACGTTGCCGATTTTGAAGACGGCGCTTTGATACAGGCTCATCATTCAGGATGACGCACCAGCGCCAAAATGAATTTCGCTCATATTGAGGACGATGGAACAATTGAACGCCCCAAAATTATGGATTTCCGCTTTCGCGGGAATGACACCGCAATCCATGTGTTCTTTGTCATTCCCACGAAAGTGGGAATCCACGTCTTTTCCACAATTTCTCAGTACGAACGGTGGATTTTGGCGCTCCCGGGTTTAAAATACCAATCGAAATAGGCCATATGGAAATTCTCATCATCGAAGACGAAAAGCCGGCGCTGGAGAAGCTTTCCCAAATGGTGCGGGAATACGATCCGGCCATCGTGGTTGCGGGAAGCGCCGGCAGCGTGCGGGATGCGCTGCGCTGGCTGGAGCGCCATAAGCAGCCGGACTTAATCCTCCTGGATATTCAACTCTCCGATGGCCTGTCGCTGGAAATTTTCAAGCAACGCGAGGTTGCCTGCCCGGTCATTTTCACCACCGCGTATGACGAACACATCCTGGAGGCGTTCAACTACAACTGCATCGATTATTTGCTGAAGCCGATCAAGCAGGAAAAATTGAACCAGGCGCTGGACAAATACCTGAAGCTGAAAACCCATTTCACCCGGAATTTCCTGGCGCTGCTGAGCGATCTTGCCCCCTCCGGCCCCGCGCACCGGCAGCGCATCACGGTGAAAAAAGGCGTGGATTTCCTTTCCGTGAAGGCCGCCGACATCGCTTTTTTTTACAGCGAGTATAAACTAACCTTCCTCATCACCCATGCCCGGGAGAAATTTGTGGTGGACAAACCGCTGGCGGAGCTGGAAGATGAGCTGAGCCCGGCCGAATTCTTCCGGGTGAACCGCAAATACCTGGTGAACATCAACGCGGTGGCTAAATTCAAATCTTATGATAAAGGGAAAATATTGGTGGAGGTAAAGCCGCCCCTGCGGGAGGAAATCGTTGTCAGCCAGGAGCGGGCCGCGGCATTCAGAGAGTGGATGGAGGGAAAGAGCGCCGGTTAAAGGGAGGGGAGAAAACAACTTGAACCCGCCCGTTTTAAGCCTAATTCAAAATCGAAGCGACGATAGTATTGGAAGTGACGGTGACATAGGCTTTTACGGGATTGGCGTTGTCATTACCTTTTTCCTTGCCGCTGCCGACAATGTACACGGTCGCGGCGTTGATGTCAATCGAACCCCCGGGGCTGACCGGCGCTGCGCCCATAATCGTCAGCGTATCGGTGGTAACCCGGTAATTTCCATTGGGATTGCTGCTTTCGGCGGAACGGAGCAAGTATCCATTGAAATCCCGGGAACCGCCCCCTAACTGGCCGGGGGTGTAAAAATAACGCTGGGCTTTGGCGGCGTGGTTAATCAGATCCGCAATCACCGCGTCTCGATTGGTATCCCGGGCGTTAGAATAGAATTGGGTTACTCCTGCTGCGACGGCAAAAAAAACGATGACCACGCTCAGAACAATGATTAAAAGATGCTGGGTTCCCATTCAAATCTCCTCCGGTTATTAGATGGTTAGATGGTGAAATAGTCGGAGAATATTGGTATTCAATCATCCGGCTATCTGATCGTTCAGCCATGCAGCCATCCGACCAATTAACCATTCAGCCATTTTCACCGCAAATTGGCAAAACAGGTGTTATAAGAAAGTCTGGCGTTGAAGCGGTTGTTCCAACCGGGCGACGGCAAAATTAGTGAGCAGTTAAAGCCAAAGCTATTTTACTGCACTAATGGTTGGTGATGATGCGCTACGTCACCGAATTTTTTTTGTGGTATTTAACGGCGTAAAAATACAGAAGCCTTCCGGCAACCCCCGGAAGGCTTCTGTGAAACATTCAGGTTTTTTTCATCAAAAGGCTACCGCAGCAACACCATCTTACGGTTTTCAACGAAGTTGCCGGCCTGCATGCGATAGAAGTAAAAGCCGGAACTTACCGTTTCGCCAAGATCATTCCGGGCGTCCCAGCGGATTTCATGAACGCCGGATTCATAGTTCCCGGAAATCAGGGTGCGCACCAGTTGGCCCCGGGCATTGTAAATTTTCAGACTAACCTGGCTCGCTTCCGGCAAAGCGAAGCGAATGGTGGTGCTGGGGTTGAAGGGGTTGGGGTAATTCTGCTCCAGAACAAATTCTTCCGGCAAACTTTCGCCAAATCCCCAGTCAATCGGCCCGTCGCCGCCTTTGTAAAGGATATTGGAGGGCGGCACTTTTCCGGCCGCGATGGTGCGGCGGAGGTTAACCTGGCCCGCCAGCACTTCGGCGGTAAGGTCATTAGCGTGGCTGCCGTCGGTGAGCAGTTGGGAGACGTAGGTAAGCACTTCTCCGGCAGTACGGCCGTCCGCGGTCACAACGCTGTATTGCCCGATTCTTCCGGAGACCAGGTTCATCAAAAGGGCCGCTAATTGCCGCCGGGCGCGTTTGTAGGTGGTAAGATTGTTCCAAATACGCAGTTTTTCCCACCAATCGACCAGGGTGGCATCATCCTCGAAAATATCAAAATGGGGAGTGTAATGCTGCTGCACTAAACCAATATAGCTCAGCAAATCCGCTTCGCTCTCTTCGGGATTGCAGGCATTTAAGAGGTTCAACAAGAATTGCAGATCCCACCAGACCACCGGTTTGGAGCTATTAGCTATAACGGTCTGTTCGAGAACAAAGTCCACCACGTCTGTTTCCCCGGAACCCAGGGTATCGACCACAGGATTTTCGGCGGCGGTATAGCCCAGGGGCTCGATGAGGCGCACCAGGTAGATATCGGGCGGTACGTCGCTGAACAGGTACTCTCCACCGCTGCCGGTAACCAGGGTATCAAAACCGGTTGCCTGCACTCCCAGGGTATCCAGTAAAGCTACCTTCACCCCGGCCAATCCATTTCCGTTTACTGTCACAGCGCCGGAAATGCTGCCGGCAGTGCTTGTTGGCGTTAGTACAAAATCCACCGTATTGGTAGAACCGCAGACAGCTAATTCGCTGACCACGAAATTCTGGTCAACCACATACCCCGGCGGTACATCAATCATCACCTGGTAGGCGGCAAGCGCTATATTGGTAAAATCGTAGCTTCCTTGCGAATCCGTGTTTCTGCTGTCGATAAGGTTCGGGGGATTCTGGTTATCCAGCAGGTTTACGGTGATACCGGCCATGACGCCGTTCCCATTTTCCGTTACGGTACCGGCAATGGTTCCGCTGCCGCCGGTAACAATTACGTTAAAAGAGCAATTGGCGCTGTTTCCGGAGCCGTCCGTGGCGGTGCAATTTACCACCGTGGTGCCCAAAGCAAATGCGCTGCCGGAAGGCGGGGTGGAGACGATAGTAACGTTGGGATCGCAATCCGTCGCCGTTACCTCGAAGTTCACCACCGCGTCGCAAGCGCCGGGCGCTGCGGCAACGACAATATCCGCAGGGCAGGCAATTGCCGGCGCAACGTCGTCCAGAACCGTTATGGTGGCGTTGCATTGAGAGGAAGCGCCTTTGTCATCCGTTACCGTCAGCGTTACCGGGGTGGTTCCGATGCCGTAAGGTCCCGGGGGATCCTGCACAACGGTGACGAAGTCCCCATCGGGGTCATTAGAACCGTTATCTACCGAGGCGGCGGCGCTACAATTGCCGTCCGCGGCAACGGTTACATCCTGGCAAATTGCCAGGGGGGCCTGGTTTTCAAACGCGCCGATGTCGCATTGGCCGTCTTGCGGGCGGGCAAAGCCCCGCTGGTCGGTGGTGACAGCGGGATCGCAACTGCCGGCGTTCAGCGCCGGGCTGCCGGGGAGCAGCGCGTGGGTGAGGGTGGGACCGCCATTGTCGGCCAGGGTGTCTAATACCGCGCTGGTATCTACAATATTGCCGGTGAGGTCGCCGGTGATGGTGGTACCGGAGGTACTGCCGATGAGGTTATAGCCCTGGGAATTGAGGGTGCCGGAAATGTCTGGACCAGAAGAGGCGCTATTCCCTGCAAGAATGCTATTTTTACTTGCTGTGATAGCGCCCCCGGCGAAACCTCCTCCGCTGGCGCTGGCTGTATTACCAGTAATGGTTACAAAATTTAAAGAGATTCCACCTCCATAAATACCCCCGCCGTTATCTAATGAACTATTGCCGGAAATGGTGCTGTTCACTATTGTTGTGGAGTTGTTTCCATTAGTAGCCAGGCCCCCGCCCCAGCAATTTGCACCGGCATGAGTCGTAGATGCAGAATTACCGGTAATGAGACAATTATATACCTCCAGATGGCTTGGTTGGCTGCCAAAGCTGACATTCAGTATCCCGCCTCCGGTACTGATAACGACCGACGTGGTGGCGCGAGTTATGTTGCCTTGCACCAGGCAGTTATTCAGGATCATTCGCCCATTGCTGCCGGGTCTGTTGTTAATTCCACCTCCCCGGGCAGTAAGGCCGGAGGAGCCTGTGCCATTTACAAGGTTATTGAGAATATAACAGGAATTTAACGTCACAGTGCCGGTACTCTGATTGTTTATGCCCCCTCCCTCTGCAACGCTTGCCGATACAAACCCGTCGCGAATGGTCAACCCTGTGATAGTAACGGTAAAATTTCCAGAGGAAATTTGAATCACCCGGGAAGTATTATTCCCGCTAATCGCCAGCACATCGGCCCCCGGGCCGTTGATGGTTAAGCTCTTGTTAATCGTTAGCTGGCCGCTGGTTAGAACAATCGTTCCGGTAACCCCGGAATCGAACTCGATCACGTCGCCGGAGACGGCGTCGGCAATCGCCTGCCGCAGCGAGCCCGGGCCGCTGTCGGCGGTGTTGGTAACGGTGATGGTAGCGGCCGAGAGCGGCAATAACGCCCCGGCGGTGAGAATCAAAACTGCCCGGATGGCCGCAGCCATCCGCACTGTGAGTCGATAGCTTTCTCTTTTCATAACCTTTCCCCTTTTTGGTTTATCCTCTAACAGTGAAATTAGGTTTATTTGAAAAAACAATTCTCCCTTGAAGCTGAATTAGCGCATTTAAAAACAATTCACCCTCTGGCGGTTTCTAAAAAATTTGAAGTATGGTTAAGAACGAAACAAAGAGCGGTTAGAGCAACTTATGCACTAACTCGTGGGACTATAGCGATGTATTTGTTACTGCGTACTTATCTTGACAATGTCACGTTAGGATTTTTTTGACCCCGACAAATCGGGGCAGGCAAGGATTAACAGGATGATCAGGATTTTAGATTGGCTTTTCAGCCGAATATCTTATAGGTTTCACCAATTCCTATCATGTAAATCCTGTTCATCCTGTCTAAATCTTTAAATGTGACATTGTCAAGTTATAACAGCTTCTTAAAAGTGATTATTCTAAAATTTGGGGAAAAATTCATATGACAAAAATCACAAAATCGCATTGTGATTTGAAAATGGGGGAGAATTTTTTTTGGGGGGGGTGAAGCAATTGCGGATTGGGGATTGCGGATTGGGGATTGCGGATTGGGGATTGCGGATTGGGGATTGAAAAAATCCGCAATCCCCAATCCCCAATCGCTTTAGTGCCCAATAGAGCCGGTAATGGTCAAAAACGCATCCCCATTGGGACCGGTATTCTTTACTTTGACGGTCACCGGGCGCACGTAAACGGAATCGGAAATATCCTCTACCGTGAACAGGAAAGAAGTCCAGGAAGGGCTTTGGGTATCCGGCAGATTTACCCTGACGTCCCCGGCGGCTTTGGTCCCCTCCCCTTCTACTTCCACGGAAATGGAATTCCCCTGCGCTAAGGGGTTGCCGTTCTGGTCTCTCACGGTGTAGTAAAAAATCTTCGACTCCCCGGCGGGAATCTGGAAACCGGAGGAAGGGTTGACGCTTATGACCGGGTAACCGGAAAAGAGCACCAGGGTGGAAACGCTGATGGTATCCTGGTTTTCATCGAGTGTCTGCGCTTTGATGGCGGCAAAACCCGGCCCCAGGACCGGATGCACCGGGTGGGGCAGGCCGGAACGCAGGATCACACTGGCCAACCCGTTTTCATCGGTCTGGGCCACTGCGCCGATGACGCCGCCGCCGGTTTTGAAATATACCGCGGTTCCCGGCCGCGCGGGGTTGGAGAATTTATCCCCCACCAGGGCAGTGATGGGGTCTTCCAGATTAATAAAGAGCAGCCCGGGGATATTGAGTTGCTCCGGCCCCACGCTGAAATGGCTGAGATCCGGGTAGCCGCCGTGAATGGCGATGGAAATGGGGTTGGATTCGATCCCGGCCTTCACGATGCGGGCCTGTACCTGCACCACCCCGGCTTTGAAGCCGCTAAACAAAAAGGCTTCTACCCGGCCGTTGCCGTTGGTGAGGGCGGAATCCGGGGAAATATACTCTCCCCCGCCCGGCCCGGAAAGAACGCGGAACTGTACCTGCGCAGCGTGTTGCAGGTCCACCGGCTGGCCCAGCGAATCCACGACCTGGAAAACCAGTTGGGCAAATTCCGGGTCGCCGGCGCTGATGATCCCAATCCCTGCGGATGACTGCGAATAGAGGTAAATGCTTTTGGCATTGCCGGAATTGTTAGACACCGCGGTGGTGGGTGCCAGCCGCAGCAGGGGCGCCTGCACCACCCGTCCCGGAACTGCCAGCGCCGAGGTGGTGTCGCCGCGGAATCCTTCCTTGAAAGCGATGATCTGAACCTCGCGGTTTTCCGTCACCTCGAATTCAAAGCTGAAATTGCCCAGCGCCCCGCTCAGGGCAGTTTGAGCCGGATCAACCTGGCGCAATTCTACCACCACGTTCTCCAGCGGCGCCCCGGTTTCACCGTTGATCACGTTTCCGGTAAGGGTGACTCGCTTCTCGGAATCGCTTTTCTCGTCATCGCTGGGGGACTGACATTGCAGAAGCGCCAATGCCGCTGCCGCCAGCAACAGGAATGTACCTGAGTATGTATGTTTCATGGCCGATCTCACTCGCTTTATTTTTTATCTTTTGACTGGCGATTATAGTTATCCAGCTTCTGCTGAAGCTGGAATCGCCCTTCTTTCAAGAGGTTTCGAGACTGGAAATTGCGTTTCCTGGCTTGCAAGCGTTCTTCCAGGGTGGGAAGAATTTCTCCCTTGATGAGAATCAACAACTCTTTCTTCTTATAGCTTTTGGATTCAAACCCGAACACGTAACGCAGCCCGAAGAACCACCAGGGCAAATCTTTCAAAAACGGCACTCCCTCCCGGGTGGTGGCTTCTTCGTTGGAAAACAGCCCGCCGATAATGGTTTCCTCCCCGTCTAAGAGCAGCACCGAGGTCTCCGCGGAAGATTTCAGAATTTCCAGGCCGCCGCTCTCGCTCACAGCACTTTTGCTCCGTTCGATAATCAATTGCAGGTTGATGAATTTCAGGGAATCGCGAATAACCACTTCCGGGGTTACCTGGATGATTGAGCCGGTGGAAAAGAACTGGGTGACGGCGTTGCCGGAAAAATCTTGCAGGGTTACGGAAATGTCGCTGCCTACCTGGATGCGCCCTTCTTCGCCGGATTTGACGGTAATCTGGGGACTGGTAATCACCTCGCCCAACTGGTTGCTCTCTAACGCTTTGAAGGTAGCGGTAACGTCCGCAAAATCCAGTTCGGGATCGATATCCACCCGGAAAAGCCCGCCGCGGGCGGTAGCGGAGTTGTTTTGAATCCCCAGGTTAACGTCTTTCCCATAAAAGAAATCCCAGCTCATCCCGGCCTGGCGCAGTTTGGCAATATCCGCTTCAAAAAAAATCGCCGAGATGACCACTTCCCGGGATTTTCCGTCATCCTCGGCCGGGGTCGCGGGCGCTGCCGGTTTTACCGGGCCTTTGGCAAAAGGCACGATCCGGATATAGTCGGCGTATTCTTCGTACCACAGGTTGTTCTGCCGCAAAATCATTTCCAGGGCGGTCATCCAGTGCTGTTTGTTAATATCTACCCCGATGGCGCCGGAATACGCCTCCTGGCCGAGGATCATCTTGCCGGAAAATTTTTTGGATAGATCGCTGATAATCAACAGCGCATTGGCAAAGGAAGTGGACCGGGTAAAGGAAACGATCTCTTCCGGGGCGGCCAGGGCCCTTCGCGCTTCCGAGGGGAGATTGGACTGGGACAACACCGCCTCCTGAGCCAGTATGCCCAATAAAACAACGAACCAGAAACATTTCAAACGCATACGCTCCCTCATGGGTTATGGAATTGAAGATTGAACATTAAAAATTGAAGATTGAGGTGCATTTTGCGTCCCCGCGTTCACGAAGACAAGCTTTTCACTTTGCATTTTTCATTTTGCACTTTTCACTTTTCATTTTGCACTTTGCATTTTGCACTTCCCGCAGGGTCATTTGCCGCCGAATTTCAATTGCAGGGTGACGGTTTCGGAAACCCCGCCCTTGTTCAAGGTGAATACCACTTCGTTTTTATCCGGGTTGATGTGGGTCAGTTGCCCCAGGTACACACGGTCGCCTTCCTTCATCACAAAAACCTGCCCGTTGTATTCTACCAGCGCCTTCCCCGCCATTACCGCTTTCAACTCCGCCCGTTGTACCTCAACCAATTTTTCGGTATTGGGCGGAAGGCTGCTCAACGTCGCCGGGCGCGCTACCGCCAGTTGAAAGGGGTTGGCAACCTGGGGCGCCGAAAGGTTCGCCAGGCGTTCGGTGACCGCAGGCAGGCTATCCAGTTTGGCAAAGTAGGACCATACCTCCATGTCAAAGGGGATCACCAGCACGGAATTGCGGCTGTTCGGCCCGCTGCGCTCCGCGCTGTTAAGGTTTAGCCGGCTGATACGATACATCCGCGGCCCTTTTTCGATATAGAAAATAAACTGAAAGACCCGGGAAAACGGGCCCTCCCCGCGAATGCTGTACACGTTGTAGCCAAACTTCCCGCGATCCTCTTTCCGAACAAAATTCATGTTGAATTCCAGAAACCCGATCTGGCCCAGGATGCTGTTCAAGTAATCATAGGTTTGCGCGAAAGTTTCTTCGCTGGTAAACTGCTTGTCCATGGTCGCGAGGCTTTGCCGTTTCTCCCGGATCATGCTGTCGAGTTGCGAATACTCTTTCTCGATATCCCCGTATTGTTTCATCTGGGTGTACACCTGGAAAAGCTCATTTTTTTTCGCAGCGATCTTTTTCGGATAGGACCACAGGGCCAAATATCCTCCTAACAAAAAAATCAGCGCGGTAAAGCTTCCCAGGATCAAATGGTTGCGCATTTTGTAAGGCATTGGAAGACTACCTCTCGGTTGATCGAGTGTTTTGGTGTTTTAGTGTTTTAGTGAGATCGCAAGCGTACATCATAGCACTCAAACACCATAACACCCAAGCACTTTTCATTGTGTGGTTGGAGCGATATCCAGTTCAATATCGAAGTTGTAAACCTTCGATTGCCGGATGTCCTGAACGTCCACTCGCCGGATGGTGGCATTGCCCATTCGCCGGGAAAAGTCCAGGATGCTGGAGCGCTCCGTGGAATAGCCCTTCACCGCTACTTTTCCGGGGGTCGATTGGGCCAGGTCGGTGATCCAGACCCCCTTGCTCTGCTGCGTTGCCCCGGCCAGCCGGTATAAAAAGTTGCTCCAGGTATCCGACCCCACCACCAGGGAATCCAGCATGTTCACGGCGTCATCAAAACCGCTAACCTGCTTGCGGTACACATTCAGGCGCATTTCCATGTCCTCTAATTGCTGCAATTCCTGTTTCTTGGCCAGGGTTTGAACTTCTAACTGGGTGATTTCCCGGCTCTGCATCCCCAGGCGAATGGTGAAGACAAAGGTGATCAGAGCCAGGATGGCCAGGCAAGCCCATCCCCAAACTCCTAATTTGAAGCTGCGCCCTTCTTTGACGTCCAGGGGGCGCAAATCCACGTCGATGAGGTGCTTGTTTTGCTGGTACAGGCTCCGAAAGGCCGCGCCGGTAGCAATCGCGTAGCGGGACAATAAGGAATCCAGCGCCGGCTGCTCCAGCTCCCGGAAATGCAGGTATTCCACGTTCACCGCCTCGGGCAGCCGTTTAGCGAGGAAGTTTTTCATGTCCGCCTGGTGGGATTCGCCGGCGAGGATGATATTGTGAATTTTGGGCAGGCTGAGGTTGTCCTGCTCCAGCATGATCCGGCTGTAAATAGTGTAGGCGATGTTCTCGGCGTCGATTCCCACCCCGATCACGTAGGAAATGTTGAAAATATGCTTGCCTTTCAAGAAAATCAGGCGGCTGTTTTCCTGCCCGATGTAAACGATGAGAGTGAATTCGTCGCTGTCCAGGTCGTAATTCAGGTTGACCAGGTTGATGAGGGAAATCTCCGCGCTTTCTACAAAGGCCAGCCGCTTCAGATAACGCGGGTGGGCAGATTGGAGGAGGTGCAGCAGGTTGAAGCCGCTGTCGCGCAGGATCGCCATGGTGCGCCCGTCCACTAATTTGAGGACGTGCAGGTCTTCCGGCTTCAGGGCCGCGGCATTCGAACGCACCTGGGAAAGCTCGGCAATAACTTTCTGCTTAATATCCTCTTCTTTGGTATTCCAGTTTTTTGTGAAATAGGAATAATGCACCTGCGGCTCCGCCAGGCTGATGGCGACTTCGTAGCGTTTATGGGAATATTTGCCTAAAATGTAGTTGAGAACCGAGGCATTTTTCGCCGGATCGGCGCTATCTTTTAGAAAAATTTTAGAGTCCGAGAGCTCGGAGGCGAGGTCCAGCGGCTGGGAGTTTCCCGAAGAGATATCCACTAATTCCAGGATGGTTTCCTCCCCGCCGGCGGGCACGGTTTCCAGCCGGGAAACCAGCTTCAGGGTGTCCGCGTCCACCAGCTCCACGTCCAGCCCGCTTTTTTTCAGGCAGACCACGTGCAAAGATTCGCCATCGACGAAGATGCCGATGGCGTATTTGGCGGATTGGCCGGGGATGAGGCCGACCGCCCTCTCTTTCAATTGCAAAGCCCGGAAAATCAATTCTTCTTTCATATTCGCTATCATCGGCGAGCGCCGCGCTCGCATTACAGGTTAGTTTCGCGCTCTATTTTTTTGCCAATTAGATCACTTCATATTGGACGATTGGGTGATTTAGCGATTGGGTGATGGGAAGATTGATTCATTAGCCGCACCAATCACCAAATTGCCAAACCACCCACTCACCAAATTGCCCAATCGCTCAATCACCATTCAGCCAATCATCCCATTAGGATTACCTCCGCATTGAGCAACTGCTCCATCAGCCGCTTGTTGTTGGCAAAGTTCATCGCGGTTTCCGGGAATATTTTTTCTTCCAGCATCAACCGCCGCAAGTCCTGTTCCATGGTAAGCATTCCGTGCTGTTTGCCTTCGTTGACCATCTGGTAAACCTCGCTGAGATTGTTATTCTTGATGGCGGCCTTCACCGAGGAGGTCATGATCATGATTTCTTTGGCCATTACCAGCTTTCCGTCTATTCCGGGAACCAGTTTTTGCGAGATAACGCACTTGAGGGTGTCGGCCAGGCGGTTGCGCACCCGCTCTTGCTCCAGGCTGGGCATTTCCGCGATGATGCGTTCGATGCTCTCTACCGCGGAGGCGGTATGGAGGGTGGAAAACACTTTGTGGCCGCTGTCCGCCGCCTCCAGCACGGTCATAATCGTCTCCGGGTCGCGCATTTCCCCGATAATGATGATGTCCGGATCCTGGTGCAGCGCCTCGATGACGCCCTGCTTGAAGGAGAGGGTATCCAGCCCGACTTCCCGCTGGCGGATGATGCACTTTTGGGACTGGTGGATAAATTCGATGGGAGAGGCCAACACGATGATATGGCCCTCCACCTCGCGGTTGTTCAGGTCGATGATGGCGTCCAGGGTGGTGGTCTTGCCGGAGCCGGTGATGCCGGTGACCAGGATCAGCCCTTCCTTATTATATTTCAGGCTGAGGGTGCGGCTCACGTTTTCATGAAAGCCGTAGGTTTCGTAAGGGCGAAGCCGGGTCTGGATGGCCCGCATATTCAAAGCCAGCTCTCCCATTTCAAAATAAACCGTGGCGCGGTAGCGTTGCCGGGGTTGGTCGGGCATGGCAACGACGTAGCTGAAATCGATGCTGCGGTTTTTATATAATTGCTTTTGCTGGGTTTCTTGCAGCAGGCACTGGATCAAAATGCTGAATTCATCTAAGGAAAACCGCCCCAACTCCGGGAGAGGCCGTTTTTGCCCGTAAACCCGCAGCCAGATCATGCTGTTCGATCCCGGTCCGCCAAATTCGATGTCGGAGGCTTCGTATTCCCGCATCAGAAGCAGCAGTTTATGGGCAAACTCTCTCAAGGTCGCTTTCTCTCTCGGGGCGATTTTGGGAAGAATGCGCAGGCCGATGATGACCTGCTTTTCCACTTCCCGGAACCCCTGGGGGAGTTGCTGGATGAGCGAATTCAGGAACGTCCTGACCTGCAGGACTTCTTCAGGATGTATGGCCATAATTTTTTCTCCAAATTCTCCATTTCGAATTCACTATTCTGAATTCACCATTCAGAATTGGCTCCTGCTGCTCCTCTGTCAAATATCCCCGGCCTTCCCGTCATTCCCTCCGCCTCCCCATCCCCGGCCTGCCCCTGGCATCATTCCCACCAGGACAATAATCGCAAATGCGACACCGTGGGGAAATTAGGCGGCGCGGCGCTTATCAAACGGGGATCGTAGCGGTATTCCCTGACGAAACCGTTCGATAAGGTGCTGGTGGAATAGTCGTAATTCCCAATTCTTCCCCGGGTATTTTGCGCCATGCTGCCGGTGATCCGCAGCTCTCCCGCGGGAGCCCGGGTGCTCCAGTTCTGGGCCCGTATCTCCCCAAAAACGGCGAATAAACATGCTTGCACGGTTACATCGCCGGTGTTTTGCGCGTTATCGGTAATTTTAATGTTATCTAACGCCACCAGGCCTAAAAAATCATCGGATGTGGGATCGCTAAGGGGGTTGTTGGCATATATTAGGTCGTCGTCGATGTTAATATCATCAACAGAGTAGATCGTCAACTGGCCGTTGAGGACCCCTTTTACGTTCACGTCCACGGTAGAGCGGATCACCCCGGTGGGGGCAATGTCGCTTACCAGCACGGTGTCGGTGGGATTGCCGGAAACCGTGCGGGCAACCCTGCCGTCGCTCAAAAAGTCAAAAGTGGTTACCAGGGTATAAACGGATTTGGTATTATTGGGCGCGCCGCCGTTTCCGGCGTCTGCCGCGGCCACCAGGGCGGACATGTCCGTGGGCAGATTGATCTGCATCCCGATTTCCCAACCGCCGTACAATTTCGCCAGGCAGGCGGAGGTAGCGGGGCTGGGGGTGATCCCCCCGTAGGCGGTAACTTTGCGATGGAAAACCGGGGCGCCGGTAATATTCAATACCGTATTGGTGTGAACCGGGCCATAGGTGGTATCCACGTCGCGCCACTGGTTCCAGGAGTTCCCGGTGCCTCCTTCGTTGCCGCTAAGCCAGAAATAACGGGAAAGCGGCAGAATATAAGCCAATTGAGCGCGGATGGAGTCTTCCACTACTAACGACGCGCCGCCCTGCTGGTAGGCGTCTTCATCGAACACCGCGGTCCAGGCCTTTGCCAGGGCATACACCGTATCCGCCCCCGGCTTGCTAACCGAACAGGTAGCGGTGCAACCCTGGGTGTAAACCGTAAAGGTTCCGTTGGTCCAGTTTTCGTTCCAGATTTTATTGATTCCCATATTCATGGCGCTGGCGGCGGTTTCCCGCACCAGCATCCGGGTATATTGAAGGTTGAAATCGTCGCTGCTGGAAACCCGGTTCTCCCGCAATTGGAGCTGATAGACCGCGAAGGTCATGGATAATCCTAACACCAGTATAAGCGCCCCTTTACCGAACATTTTCCGCTTGCTCCTTAAACGAAAGTGTTTTGGTGTTTTAGTGTTTTAAATCCCCGTTCGGTTGCGCTCACAAGGAAGCCCTGTCCCCCTTCAAAGAGGGTACAGACGGATGTTGAGCACCGAGTTTTCTCCAAATCCAATCCCATACTCCAACCCTTGCTGGCATCATAACACCTGAACACTTGAACACCATAGCACTGTTCTACCTGCGCAAATTTCTTAAAATGATGCGCGCCTCCCGGCTGTAAGATCCGTGCAAAAGCCGCAGCACTTCCCGCCGGCGAGCCTCGAGGTCGTTGCTGCTCAGCGTACCGGTCATTACCAGCTCCGGGCTTAAGATTACCTGGGGATTAAAGGCCCGCAGGCTCACCTCCACCATGCGAATTTCCGCCGGAACCGCGGTGGTTCTGCCCCACTGGTCTAAATATGTGAAGACATTGTTATTCCCGATCTTCCCGATCATCATACTGTCGCTGGCGATTGACGCGATCTTGAGCCGGCGGTTGATATTGTAGAGAGTCAGGGTGGTATCGCCCAGGGTAATGGTCTCGTCCGCCGTGATGCTGTATTCCAGGGTATCGGGAATGTCATCGTAGGTGGAAACGCCGGCAACGGGGATCTCGCTGCCGGGCTGGAGATTCAAGTGCGCCAGGATTTTCACCTGCGAGGACGCGGCAACCTGGAATACCTGGCCCTGGTCTTCCCGGGGAATGCCGAAACCGGATTTGCGTAGGTCCGATTCCATGATGCGGTGGCTCTGCGCCAGGTTGAGCTGCACGATTTCCAGGGCGCTGTGATTCACCGTGGTTTGCATCCCGGTGCCCAGGGCGGTCAGGGCAATCACCAGAATGAGACCTCCCACCACAATCCCGGAGATAATATCCATGATGGCTGACATGGCGCGCTCGCTTCAGTTATAGAACCAGTAACTATTCACCAGATTGACCGAGAGGGTATCCCGCACTTTCAAGCCGTTTTTCCAATGGTAGAACAGCGGGTCGTCGCCGGCGGCGGTGTTATCCGTGACGTAAATTCTCATACGTTTGTGATAGGTACGGGAAGCGGAAGTAACGATTTGGGTTCCCGACAAATTCACGTAATCCACTTTAAAGAAAATTTTATACACAACCCCGCTGGGCCCGCTATCCGTGAGCGAGTAATTATGGTAATCATCGAAATCATCGGGAACCCCGCTGTCGCCCATGCCCATGCCCAGGGAACCGGCGGCGGTGAAATCATTGACCCGCTTGGCGCTGGTAAGGCTGGTGCAGGCTTCGTCGAAAAAGCGCGTGAGGGCCTCCTCTTTATAGGCGTTCATCAGCGAAAGCGCCTCCATGCGGTACTGGTTATGTACCAGGGCGACGTCGCTGTCGCTGAAGGAGCGATTCATATTCAGCACGGTAATTCCCAGGAACATCAACGCTCCCAACGTGATCATGGTCTGGCCGGTGTGCATGAGCGTCTCCGGTTATTGGAAATTGAACATTGAAAACTGAAGATTGAAAATTGATTTCTCGCCATTTTCGATTCACCGTTCACTATTTAACTTGACAATGTCACATTTAAAGATTTAGACAGGATGAACAGGATTCACAAGATAACAACTCATGAATTTGACCCGGTAATTGATAAAAAATCCTCTTAAAAATCCTGATCATCCTGTTAATCTTGTCAAAAAAGTCATAATGTGACATTGTCAAGTTAATTGGCAATTGCTAATTGGCAATTGC
>WYBG01000449.1 GCA_011526015.1 Deltaproteobacteria bacterium
ATAGCGTCCACTACCTTCACGGCCGGGAGCAGGTCGGTGAAGCTGCGCGCCGCGGCCATGGCGCTGAAGCCCAGGGTGACGGGATTGGCCGGAAGCGCTTCCAGGCTCCCCTTGACGGTGAAGCGGGCGTTCAGAACGTTTACTTCTCCGCCGGCGCCCTGGGGATAAGCGTGGGCGGCCACTAAGCGGCCCTGCTTCGCGTTGAGGTCATTCACCACCGGGTCGGCAAAGCCCTCCGTGGTTCCGCCGCTGAAGCCGGTGAATTCCAACAGGGCGGGATTCCAGGCCATGCTCATGGTGTAGCTGCCTAATTTCTCGCCGGAATTGGCCATGTTGATCGTCACCGGCACGTCCAGGGTCTGGCCGGAGAAGTTCAGGTTGGCGTAGGCCGGCACTTCGGTTCCTTGCGCGGCCGCGGGCAGGGTGGATTTGCCCAGCGGGGCGAGCACGGGCAAGCATACCGTGGTTCCCACCGGGAAGGGCACCGGGAAGCCGACTTCCCAGCTCAGGGTAACCAGCGCGTCGGTGGAGTTGGTCAGGCCGTCTTCGGTGACGTCGCCAAAACCGATGGCGATGCGATCCAGGAAGGGCTGCGGCAGGGGCAGTGCGGCGTCATAGGAGAGCATCAGCAGGGCGTCGAGGGAGTTTACCGCGTCGTCGCCGTTAATATCGCCGAGCAGGCCGGGGGTGCAGCCGCCGACTTGCAGGGTTGCTTCTACAACGTCTTCGGGATTGTTCGGGTCATCGCCGCTTACCACAATGTCCGCAGTATAAGTGCCCGCCGCCAGACCGGTGGCGTCGAAAGTGACGGTCACGTCCACGCTGCTATTCGCGCTTACCACCCCCACGCTGGGGTTGGTGCTCAGCCAGAAGGGGGTGGGAAGAGTTCCTTCAATGATGAAGGGCAGCCCTTGCAGGAAGTTGGACGTTCCGGTGGTTCCGGTGTCAACTAAGGGGTTCCAGGCCCCGGCTGTGGGATCGAATTGAAAACCGTTGCCGGTGTTGGTTACCCCGTTGATGGTAACCGGGGGCGCCCAGGGGCCGGAAGCTAAGGTTCCGCCGGTCTGCCAATCCAGCCAGTAGGTGCCGGGGCCCAGGTTGAGCGGGGCGGCAAGCTGGCAGACGTTGGTCATCACCGGGCGGGTATTGCCGGTGAGGGTGGTTTCGCTAACCCGGTACATGTTCGCCCAGGAGGTGCTGGTAAGGCGGTTGGTGGTCACATCGCCAAATACCACGTTGCTGCCGGGAGCACCGGGAGGGCCATCCCAGATTCGGAAATTCACGTTATTGATGGTAGAAGTGGTGGGAGAGCCGGTTTGGTAAGCATAGAAGGTGAACTTCTCGATATCCCAGCCGCCGGGGGGAACCACGAAATCATCCGCCACCCGGAAGCCGGAAGCCACGGCGTGCCCGAAGCCAAGTACGTTCATTGCCAGGGAGACGCTTTGCAGCACGCTGGCATCCGCGCCGCCGAAACCGCCGCCGGGCAGATTCACTAAGGGGCCGTTGTCATAGAGAACGGCGCTCTCGTTGGAGCGGGGATGGCGGTAGTTCCAGTCTAAGCGCACCGCCGGCTTGCCGGATTCCGGCTGAGCCAGGTCGAACGCCGCCGCGGATTGTTCTGGAGAAAGCCGAATCTGCTCTGGAGCCGCGGTGGCGGTGGGAGCGACCCGGGTGGAGAGGGCGGCGGTAGGCTGAATGGTAATCGCGAAGGTCAGCGGAAGGTCGCCGTTGTTGGTAATGGTAATGGTCTGGTTCTGGGTCTGGCCGGGCTGAAGGTTGGCGCTCAGCGAGGCCGGGGCGACGGACATGACCGGGGGAGATAGCACGTCGATAGTGACCGCCACGGTTTTCAACGTCCCATTCGCCGCGTTGCTGCTCACTTCCACGTTGGTGGTGTAAGTACCCGGCGGCAGGGTAGCAACGTTGACCCTCACTTCCACCTCGTCGCTGGTGTTGGCAGTGGTGGTGCCGGCGGTGGGAACGACTTCCAGCCAGGAGACGACCGGGTTTTCGGAAATTGTCCAGGTAAGGTCGCCGGCCGCAACGCCGCCGTCATTGGTAATGGTTACGATGCCGGTGGCCGTGTCCGGGTCTCCCTGCACAAAAGCGCCGATGAGGGAATCCGGGAATACTGCAATGCGCGGGGCGGTGGAGGGAGCGCCGGTTCCGTAAATTTTGAACGGCAATCCTTGCGGGAAAAGCCCGTCCAGCAACACAACCCATTCGGAGCTGGCTCCTAAGAATTGCAGGCCGTTGCCGGTGCTGGTTTCACCGCTGACCGTAATGGGAGGCACCCAGGGGCCGGAAGCTAAGCTGCCGTCAGTAAACCATTCCACCCAGTAAGTGCCGGCCGCGAGGGTAAAGCCTCCGCTGACCCGGTTTTTCATGGCCGGGCGCTGGGTATTCAGGAGATCGGTATCCAAAACCCGGTAGGCGTTCGACCAGGTGGTATTGGTCAAACGATTGGTAGTCAGGTCGCCGAACACCACGCTGCTGCCGGGCGCGCCGGGAAGCCCGTCCCAAACCTGGTAACGAACCCCGGTAATGGTAGAAGTGGTAGTGGAGCCGGTCTGGTAGGCATAAAATACCAGGGAGTCAACGGTCCAGCCGCCGGCCGGCACGGTGAAGTCATCCGCCACGTGGTTATTGGTGGCGACGGAATGGGAGAACCCGAAAACCGTGAGGGTGAGCGCGGTTTGCAGCACGCTGGCGTCCGCCCCGCCGGCCCCCCCGCCGGGAAGGTTCACCAGGGGGCCATTGTCATACAAAAGCGCTAATTCTACAGGTGGAGCGGGATTAAATACCGGGGAGAGAACGACTTTTGCAGCGTCGTTCTGGGGAGAAGCTTGATCAACCACCAGCGTTCCGGCTTGCGGAAGGGCGCCCTGTAAGGAATTCCCTTTTCTTCCATGCGCGTAAAAAACGGATACTAACAGAAATAACAACATTATTACCCCAATACATTGTTTCATATATATCCTCCGAGTTTGTTATTGGTAAATGGGAAACATCCGCTTTTTCACAGGGGAAACAGAAATCCTCTTTACTAATACGCAGAACCTCTTTCTCCCAAATTAGCATCCACTGGATATCACTTGCATGACGCATTGATCCTGAACCGGGCTTCGATCACCTCCTTAGGGAATTAAGATTTGTTCATCTGGTTAGACAACCTTGCGAGAGACTATCTTAATGATTGGAACGATAAAATATATTTTCCAAATGTCCCGGTCAAATGATAAAAAAATTATTCTGTCGCGCCGTTTTCTTCCGGGCCATTCGGTATGATGGTGGCCATAATGGCAATCTGCATAACAATGGCCCTCTATCTCCGCTCGCAACGAAAATCCTTTTCCCTTCATCCCTCATCCTTGATCACTTCATTTCGCCGCTTCCCCCTCGAACCGTCCCCCCAGGTGTTTCGCCAGAAACTCTTCCGCCGCGGCGTAGAATTTCAGGCGGTTTTCCGGGCGGGCGAAGCCGTGCCCTTCATCGGGAAAGAGCATATACTGGTGGTCGATGCCTTTTTCCTTCAGCGCCGCGACGATCTGCTCCGATTCCGCCTGGGGCACCCGGGGATCGTTCGCGCCCTGGGCAATCAGCATGGGAATTTTGATCTGGTCCACCTTGAACAGCGGGGAGCGGGATTTGAGAAATTCCGCTTCCGTCTCCGGGTGTCCCACCCGCCGGTAGAGCAAATCCCGGAAGGTCGCCCAGTACGGGGGAATGGAAGTGATCCAGGTGGTCAGGTTGCTGGGGCCGACGATGTCCACCGCGCAACGGAACAGATCCGGGGTAAAGGTTGCTCCCACCAGCGCCGCGTACCCGCCGTAAGAGCCGCCGTAGATCGCTACCCGGGTGGAGTCGGCGTACCCCTGTTGTACCGCCCATTTGACCGCGTCCACCAGGTCGTTGTGCATCTTGCCGCCCCATTCTTTATCACCGGCGTTGAGGAATTCCTTGCCGTAGCCGGTGGAGCCGCGGAAGTTCACTTGCAGGCAGGCATACCCGCGATTGGCTAACCATTGTGCTTCACTGTTAATACCCCAGCGGTCCCGCGCCCAGGGACCGCCGTGCACGTTCAACACCAGGGGGAGATTCTTCTTTGACTTGCCCTTCGGGAAGGTGATATATCCATGAATGGTAAGCCCGTCGCGGGAAACGAAAGAAACCGGCTCCATGGAGGCCAGCTCGTATTTCTTCAGCTCCGGTCGATGGTCGAACAGGAAAGCGCCTTTTTTCTGCTTGCGGTCGAAGGCGTAATAAGAGATAGGGCCGTCGTCTTTCATGAAGCTCACCAACCAGGTATTGTCGGCGTTATCGCGGTCAATGATATTGAAATCGCCCTTATCGAGTTTGGCGATGGCGTCGAAATCCGCTTGAATGGAGGGATCCAGCACGGTCCATTCCTCCCGGGCGCGGTAAAAGGAAACTGCCTGAATGGTGTACTCATCGGGGTGGATCAGGGCGTTGGCGACGTCATACTGGGGATCCTGGGCAATCACTTCGGTATTGCCGCTTTCCAGCTCCATTTTCACCAGCCGCCCGGCGTTGACGTTGCGGGAATCCAGCAAATAAAGCGCCTTTCCGTCTTTCGTGAAGCTGACCGGCCCGCTGGTGAGGGCGTCGTTGGAGTCCCAGGTGAGCACGGTGCTCCAGGCCGATTTTTCATTAGGGCGAACCCATAACTCGAACCCGCCGGCCGGGGTAGAGGCCATGGCGCAGCGGACGTTGAAATCCGCGTCGGTGAGCCAGGCAATGACGTTGCCGGGATTGTTCGCTACCAGGGCCAGTTCCCCGCTCACCAGGCTGAGGTGATAGACGTCGAAAAGCTGCGGATTTTCCTTGTTCATGGCGATCAGCAATTCATCGGGAAAGTGCTTGTTGCGATCCACGATCTGCACCTGCACCTTCTCGTAAGGGGTCAGGTCTTTGATTTCCGAGGTTTCCAGGTTCACTCCGTAGAGGCGCCAGTTTTCGTCCCCGCCCACGTCTTGCAGGTACATAACGTGCTTGTTATCCGCGGCCCAGAAATAGCGCCGGATGCCCCGCAGGGTATCGTTGGTAACCACCCGGTCATTCTGCTGCCCGATGGTTCGCACCCACACGTTCAACACGTCATTGGAGGGCGCGAGATAGGCCAGCATATTGCCGTCCGGGGAAATCTGCGGAGCGACGTTGGTAGGATTTCCGAAGAGCGTTTCCCGGGGGATGAGCTTTGGCTCGGATTGGCAGGAAGAGAGCAGAAAAACTCCTCCGAAAAGCATCAAGATAAAAAGCCGACCCAGGTTTGAAATTTTCATACAGAACTCTCCTGTGGTTTTAGTTTTGTCTTTTCCCTACGCTAAAGCGTAGCAAACTTGAAGTTCATATTGGCCGGTTGAATACTTCTGACGGGCCAAACTGAAGTTTACCAGTCTCGTTCCCAAATTCTGTTTGGGAACGCACGAATGCTCGAAACTTTGTTTCGAGAGCATGAATTGCGCAGAATGCCGGCAAGCGAAACAGAGTTTGGGAACGGGTTTGGCCTGAAATTGCTGGCAAATAGTCTTGGCCGGGATCGGCGCGAGTAACACCATAACACCCGAACACTCTCAAAACCGTTTTTACCGCGCTTTCACCCTCACCTTCGGCCAGGCTTTGCTGGCTTTGAAATCGTTGTTGTACATCGCCTCCGCAATGGCGGGCGGCATGGTGAATTCGCCCACGGTGACCGTGTTCAGCTTTACCACGAAATCGTAGGTTCCGCCGTAGCGCAGGTCGAAGAACCACATTACCCGGTCGTCGCGGACGTCTAAGTACTCTTCCCGGTTGAGCGACCAGCGCGACATCCAGCCCGGGCGGGCTTCCCCGGTGAGGCGGATGTTCTCGATCTCCCATCCCGCGGGCAGCACCTGCACCAGCGCCACTTCTTCGATCAGGTGA
>WYBG01000450.1 GCA_011526015.1 Deltaproteobacteria bacterium
GTCATGCCCGAATGTAGTAATCGGGCATCCATAGGCTTGATTTTTCCTGGATTCCCGCTAAAGCTTGTCCCCGCAGGTATTAAGCGGGGAACATGCGGGAATGACAAAAGTGCACGGTAGTGAAAAACCATGAAGCAATTTTACCATTTAGCAATAGAACCATTTAACCATTGCGAACCTTCCTGCCTTGTTACTCCGTGAAAATGATTTCGCTGGTCCCATGATTTTCGATAGGATATACCAGCGAACCGGAGGTTTGTCTCCCTTCGGAAGCGGCGACTTTTTTCCCCTTGACCCGGGCGGTGAGGGCTGCCGGAGTGGGGGAGCGCCAGGACAGGGTGGTTTGGATCTGTCCGTTTTCTTTCACTTCGTACATCACCTCAAAATCGACGTTCGCAAAATGGAGATTGCTCATTCCTAAGCGATTGCCGGGTTGGAACACTTTGGAAGGCAGGGAAGGCGCTAAAAGAAAGCCGCTCTCTTTGGCGCCGACGGGCAGGTCGCGGTAGCCGATGACGCCGCGAATCAGGTGAATCGGCAAAGTAGCGCCCCAGCCGTAATTTTCCATCCCCGCGGGTTTCCCGTCTCGATTGCGCCACTGCTCCGCGGCTACCCCGGGGATCGGTTCGGCGTACTCCCGGGGCGGGGCGTGAGGGTTGGTGGAGTGGTCGATCATCCCGAAGGATTCGTCCCATTTGCGGGGATGGTATTCCAGCAGGTTGGCGGGGCGGTCGATGTGCCCCCAGGCGTGGGGCAGGGCCCCGGGGGTTTCCCAGGTGCGGCGGTCCCACCAGTTGTAGAGATAATCCATCTGGTCAGCAACGTGCTCCGCCTGCAAAACCCGCTCCCCCATGGCCCAGGCGGCTTCCACCACCACCTGGAAACCCGGCGGCCAGTTGGCCCAGGATTCCAGGGATTGATATTCAGGGGTACGCAATTTTTGTTTCAGAACCGCGTTTTGCTGGCCGGTGGCCAATCCAAACAGATGAGGCAGCCACAGGTAAGCGAAATCAGCGTTGGTATGCCGGCCGGTGCGGCGATCGATGTCGTGGAATCCCTGGCCGGTCCAGTATTTCCGAAGCCATTGGCGATATTTTTCCTGTACTTTTTGCCATTCATCGGCATCCTGCAGATTCAGCAGCCCGGCAAATTGGGAAAGCAGCCCCCCAAAATCGGCGACGGCGGCATGGAGGTCCACCGGCTCGAGGTGCTGCACTCCCGCGCCGCCGGTCTTTTGCTCGATTCGGAAGCGGGAAGACTGGTCCTGCCCGCTCTCCCAACTGTTATCGAAAAAGAAAGCGCCGTCGGAATGGGTGCGGTTCTCCAACCACCAGAGCAGAAATTCTTCTAAGTAGGGATAGAGCGCCTGCACCCATTTCCGATCCCGGGTGAGGGCGTAGATGGAACGAATCGTCAGAGAGGGCAAACACCAGGAAGGGGCGGTGCCGCACTCGGAGCCGGATTCGGAGACCATGTTCACCGAGCCGTCTTCCCTCATGCAGGGAACGTTGGGGGCCAGGGCGTCGGCAAACAGGCCGTAGAGAACTTCCTTCGCCGTTTCCGGATCGGCGTAGCTGTAGGCGAGCATGTCCAGGGCGGTTTCTCCTAACACCGAACGGGGAATGGCCGCCGACATTCCGTCCCAGTGATGCTTGTACACCCCGGCGGGGCGGCGCACGTTCATGCGCAGGGTCTCGAAATCGTACACCAGGCCGCGTTTCCATACCTCCGGCCAGTCGCCCACCAGTTGCGGGCAGCGCGACCAGAAGCGGGCGTCGTCTTCCCGCAACTCCGCCCGCCGGCGATCAAAATTTTTGAGCGCCGCGCGGCCATTTTCCAGCGCCGCCGCCTGCGCCACGTCGCGGATGAGGGTGAAATGGAGGGTCTTTTCCGTGCCGGGCGAAACTGCCAGCGAACAACTTAACACCGCGGCCATAAAATCCCCCTCCACGCTGACTGCCCGGTCTTGCAGGCGGTCTCGTTTTCCATCCGACATAAACGCTGCAACGCCGGCGGGGGAAGAACCGACCGCCCGGAAAACGTTCTCCGCCTCGCTATAGAGCAAATACAGCGGCCCTTCGGCAAAGCGGCGAACCAGCGCGCCGCCGGGAAGAACCATGGCGGCATAGTGGTCGAAATCCAGCGGTGGAACGCTCAGCAGCGCCCGCACCTCCACCATTGCCGCCGCGGAGCCGTGATTGGCGATCTTCACCTCGCAGTTCAGCCCCTGCGCCCGGTCTGATTCTAAAAAATAGCTCGCGCTGAATTCCAGCGTCTCGATCTTCCAATCGTAGCTGAAGATATTTTTGGAATGGTAGGCGGAATGCAAGCCCGTGGATTCAAAATCGGCAGCCTGGTGATAGCTGCGCCCATTCGCCGCCAGCGCTAATTGCAGCACGGTGTGGTGCTCCCGGAAGCGAAATCCCAGCGGTGGGGCGCTGCGGATCACCCCGCTGTTGATCAGCCAGAGGGTGTGATAAGGGTTATCGAGGTAGCCGAAAGGGGTGTAATTGCCTGCCGGAAAACCGTTCGCCGAATCTGTTGGAGTATCCATTCCCTGTCCTGCCGCCATAGCGGTTATGAGTAAGATGATGATGATTAACATTATTCCACCCGCAAATAAATCGGCCTGCCGATGCCCCCGCCGCCGTAGAGGTCGATCACCTGCAACACCAGCAAATCTTTTTGCCCCGGATGAAGCAGTGGGGTCAAATCCGTCTCCGTGCGGATATAGTGCACCGATTTGGCGTGCTCCGTAAAGCTGCCGTATTCGGCGACCTTTACCCCGTTCACGTAGAGGCGATAAGCGTCATCCACTCCCTCGGCCACCAGGGTGATTTTTTTGTTTTTCAAGGACGCCGGCGTTTCGATCCATTTGCGATACCAGGCCATCCCGTCGTAACGGTAACCCTGGCGTTCCCAGAGCTGGCTGGCCTGAATCGCCGCCCAGTCCCGGTCATCCAGGTCGCTGCGCTCCCAGCCTTGTTTATCCCCGGTCTGCTCCGGATCGAGCTTGAAGCGCCAGTCCGCGTTCAATAGAATGATTTCCTGCACTTTTTCAGCGGCAAATTTGCGCAGCTCTTCCGGTTCCATGCGGGCGGCCGGGAAGGTATCGGCCTCCCCATTCCATGCCCGCGCCCACTCCACGAACCGGCCCAGCGCCCATTGCCCTGCCTCCACGGAGTGGTCCAACGCGCTGGCGATGAACAATCCCTTCCCCACCCGGGCGGCGAAAAGCTGATCCTGGCGCGTAATATCCCGCTGGTTGTGCATCTCGAAAAAGCTCAGCAGCGGGTCCACTTTATCGGCAATGCCCAGCGCCTCCACCGGAATGGCCTGGCTCGCCTGGTGGGTGAGGTCGTACTGGTGCAGTTGCAGCATCCGCTGAATTTCGATCTCGCTGAAAACGCCTACCGGGGGCATAAAGAAAGCGCCGCCCCAGAACATGCTCTCCGCGCTGCCTAACCCGCCCGGCCATTGGGAGGGGAACAACAGCACCACGCCGCCGCTCTCTAAGTAGCGCAGCATCTCCCCGGTGAGGATGCTGGTGGCCAGCAGGGGCTTCTCTGCGGCTGGAATCAGTTTTTCAATATCGGAAACCGTTACCTGCCGGGCATTGGGCCAGGCGCGGAAAAGCCCGTCCAAATCCGCGTAGCCAGTGTTCAGGTAGGCCACTTTTCCATTGCGATTGGCCGCCATTCCCCAGCCGTTATCCCACAGCGCCAATTGCGGGGCGCGCTCGATCAACGGGCGTTTGGGATCGATTTGGCGCACCTCGGAAACCTGCACCGGCGCGGCGGTATTCTCCCCGAACCACGCCCAATCTTCCGGTTTCCAGCGCAACTTTCCCGCGTCGTCGATCAACCCGGAAGGAATTCGCGGCAAATCGCGGATCAAAAACAGGGTGTAACCGCGGTAGCGGGGATCGGAATGGAGCAATTCTACCTGGAAACGGCGGAACCGCAGGCTGTACTGATAGCTTTGCGGAACCAGGTAATCGCGCACGATATCTTTTCCCGCGGGCAGAAGCGCGTTGTAGCGTTCCCGTAATTGCGCTTCCATCTTCAGGCAGGATTCAAAGCAGGCCGGAAACCAGTAAGGATATGTTTCTCCCGGCAGGGGCTGATCGACGCCGCGCAGCCAGTTCGAGAGCGGAACGCCGGCGGTGATTTTTGGTAGCGTATCCGCGTCGATCCACACGCTCCCGGCGATGGTCTCGCCCATCATGTAGGGCTTTGCCGGCAGGGTATCCAATTGGGCGGGAAGATCCAGCAGGAAGTATTTGGCCCAGCGGCTGTTGTTCCAGTAATTATCATCGCCGTACCAATCGGACAACTCCAGGTTGCTCATCCACATCCAGGAATTGTTATCCTGCACCGGGGTCGCAGCCATTTCTTTTGCCAGATTGACCAATTCCGCCATCACGGTTTGATCCTGCACCCCCGCTTCCACGGAGATGCTGCGCAAAATGATCGCAGGATGGTTGCGGTCGCGGCGCAAAAAGGCCGGGAAGAGGCGGCGGTAAGTGGGCAGGCGCGCGGCGGTGAAATCGTTGTGCCAGGTGGGATATTCCTGCCAGATGAACATCCCCATCTCGTCGGCAATATCATAAAAATAATCCGGCATGTTCATCAAACAGATGGTTTCGGCGTTGAAGCCTAAGCTTTTGATGTAGGCGAACTCCTCGCGCACTACCTGCGGCGGAGGGGCCGGGCTGACAATGCGGGGATAATATCCCCAATTCAGCACGCTGCGAATGTGGACCGGTTTGCCGTTAAGCAGCACTTCGCTCCCCACGATCTCGATGGAGCGGAATCCGAATTTTTGCAATACCCGGTCTGAGACACTTTCCGCTCCTTTGGCGGCGGGGCGGGGCAGGCGCACCTCCGCCAGATACAGCGCGGGGTCTTCGGGGCTCCACATCTTTACGCCGGGGAGTTTCAGGCGAATCTGCCACTGATTTTTTTCGGCGTCCAGATGCGCCTGTTCGCTTTCTTTCAGGGGGGAGATCGCCGGGGAAAGGGTTTCCGGCTGCGCGGGATCGTAGCGGCGCACGATAAGCTGCGGGGCGGGCAATTTTTCATCCCATTTTCCGTTGAAATCGACCGCGGCCCGAATTTCACCGCCGGCCGGGTCGGTTTGGAGGTGAATGCCATCCGGTTCGAGAGCCACCGGCCCGGTCGCATAGATGCGCACTTCCTGCCAGACCCCCCCGTGATGGGGCGCGACCGCGCTGAGGAATCCCTGGGTGACGTGCCCGGGCAGTTCATCCACGTAGAGCAGCAGTTGGTTGCTGCCTTTTTGTGCTATTCCGGTGGCTTCTACCCGGAAACGGGTATAATCGCCCACGTTGCCGCCTGACCATTGGCCGTTCAGCCAGACCCCCGCGACCGTGGCCACGGCGTCGAATTCGATCCAGATGCGCTGCCCTGGTGCCAGCCACTCCGCAGGAACGTTTACGCTGCGGCGATACCATCCCGCGCCGTTATAAGCAATCCCGGCGACCTGCTCCCAGGCGGCGGGCACGGCGATGGCTTTCCACTCCGGGTTTTCCGGGAGCGCGGCGTGGGGATTCCTGCGGGCGCTTTCCGGGATAAGCTCATCCAGTTCCGGGCTGAGCTGGGGCGGATCAAACCCTTTGCTGCGATCCGGCACCACCTCCACCAGGGGAGCGGAGGCGCAAAATTCCCAGGTGCCGGAAAGCGAGACCGCCCGGGGACGCTCGTTTGCAATAGCAGAGCACCCCAGGCTGATAATGAGAATCGCAGGCAGGCGCTTGCGCAATATACCCGGCAGGTTGAATCGAGAGCAAAACAGGGCGCGCATGATATTCCTCCTCTTGTGAGCAACAAGTTATCAATGCAAAGTGAAAAATGAAAAGTGAAAAATGAAAAGTGAAAAATGAAAAGTGGAAAGTGGAAAGTGAAAAAGCTTGTCCTGAGCTTCTCGAAGGGTGAAAAATGTAAAGTGAAAAGCTTGTCCCCGCGAATGCGGGGATGAAAAATAGAAAGGAATAAGTAATGACTGCTTGATCAGCAACCGGCAAATCGCTACATTTAGCCGTTTTTTTGAAATTTGTATCTTCGGGGAGAGCCATGAATCTATTTATTTGCCTGTTTTAGTTTTATTAAAGTATGAAATGCCAAAGAATCTTTAATACGAGGTGAAAATCATGTCTAAGAAAGGCGTTCGGGCAGGAATTGTTCTAGCCGCGGCGGTGCTGGTTTCAGGTGGAATTATCTTGACCAATTCCGCTTTTTCACAGGGTATCAAAGCCGGCGAATGGACCATGGATTATGACGCCGCGCTCAAATTCGCCCAGAAAGAGAGGCTTCCCGTTCTTCTGAATTTCACCGGCTCGGACTGGTGTTCCTGGTGCAAACTGATGCAGCGCAACGTCTTTGCGCAGGAGAAATGGGCGCAATATGCTAAAAACCGGATCGTGCTGGTTACCCTTGATTTCCCCCGGAACAAAAGCTTAGTGTCTCCGGAATACGCTGCCCGGAATAACCGCTTGCAGCAGCAATACGGCGTACAGGGGTATCCCACCTACATCGTTTTGGATAGCGACGGAAAAACCGTTCTCGGCAAATTAGGCGCAGGCCGGGAAAAAACCGCGGAAAGCTTTATTCAGGAGATGGAAGAGGTTCTCCTGTTCAGCGAAACGGAGATCCAAAAGACCCTCAGCAAATTGCCCCCCGACAAAGCGAAGACCTATCGCGCCACATTAGACCGGCTTAAAACCACCCAGTCGGAATTGGATCGCTGGCTGAGCACCCAGCCGCTGCGGAACGAAGAAAACCTGCAAAAATATAATGACTTTTTAGCCGCAATCGCGCAATCGAAAGAGCAGCTTCAGCAATTCAAATGAGAAAGCACCGCCATGGCAGAACTGATTGATATAATCGCTCCCGAATCCGACCAGGAAGGCACCGAATCCTTCATGGAGCGCTGGTTCAAGCAGCCCGGGGAGTACGTGGAGCAGTACGAGCCGCTCCTGGAGCTCAACACTGACAAGGTCACCATTGAAGTGCCGGCGCCGGCAGGGGGCGTTTTAAAGGAGATTTTGAAGCACCCGAATGAGCCGGTCGCCCCGGGAGAGGTTCTGGGACGGATCGAGATCGCGGAGAAGGCGCAGGTGAAAACGGTTGTCGGGGCCGGGGCTAAAACCGACCCCGGGGTGGAGGCGGAGGAGAGGGGGGAGATCGAAGCGCCGGCAACCGCCGCCGGGGAGGCGGCGCAAGAGTTAACCCCGGCAGTGCGCCGTTTGCTGCGCCAGCACGACCTTGCGCCGGCGCAAATTAGCGGAACCGGGCGGGGAGGTCGCATCACGTTAGATGACGTGGAAACCTATTTAGCTGGCCGCCAAACTGCCCCTGCCCCTGCTTCTGCCCCTGCTTCTGCCCCTGCTTCTGCCCCTGCTTCTGCCCCTGCTTCTGCCCCTGATATCCCCTCGCGCAAAATTCCCCACACTCCAATTCGAATGCGCACCGCCCGGCACATGGTGGAGAGCATGTTGCACACCGCCCCGCACGTTACCGCAGTGTTCGACGCGGATCTCTCCGCGGTAATCGCCCATCGGGAAGCAAACCAGGCCGAATTTGGAGAAAAAGGGGTAAAATTGACCTACAGCGCTTATTTCGTGATCGCGGCGGTGAAGGCGCTGCAAGCGGTGCCGGAGGTGAACAGCCGCTGGCACGAGGAGGCGCTGGAAGTTTTCCAGGATTGCAACATCGGGATTGCCGCGGCCACGGAGAGCGGGCTGGTCGTGCCGGTAATTCACCGGGCGCAAAAATTGGATTTGTTCGGCGTCGCCGGGCGGCTGCAAGACCTTACCGAACGGGCGCGGGAGGGCAAATTGGCGCAGCCGGAGGTTCAGAACGGCACCTTCACCATCACCAATCACGGGATGACCGGCAGTTTGATCGCCACTCCCATCATCCACCAGCCCCAATCCGCCATTTTAGGCATCGGTAAATTGGAGAAGCGCGCGGTAGTAGCGGAAAAGAAAGGGAAGGATGTCGTAGAGATCAAGCCGATGGTTTACGTAACCCTGACCATCGATCACCGGGCGCTGGATGGGTTCCAGGCCAACCGGTTTTTGACGGAATTCGTGGAGGCGCTGGAGAGTTGGCCTGCAAAGGCATAATTCGGGGTTTTAAATTTTTACTCAA
>WYBG01000451.1 GCA_011526015.1 Deltaproteobacteria bacterium
GAGTTAAATGAATATTCGACGCTTCTCCTCGCAGCAGGCCGGTTACTCCCAAAATCACCACTCCCCAGACCATCTGGTGCAGGGTGAGCGAGACGCTCTGCACTTCTGCGAGGTATTTTTTGACCATTACCAGGGAAACCGCGCCGCCAAACGCCCCGGCGATGATCCCCAGCGACGCCCAGATCACCATGCCGCTGAAATCGGTCACCAGCAACTGGTCATAAAAAATGACCGCGATGCCGGCAAAGGCCAGCAGCAATCCCGCAAATTTGCTCCAGCGGAACGCTTCATTCTTGAAAATGAAATTGGAAACCAGGCCGGTAAAGAGCGGGAAAGTGGCAAAGAACACCGCAGTGACCCCGGCATAGAGATATTGTTCGCCCCAATAGATCAGCCCGTAGTCGAAGAGGTAGAGGAGCAAGGCAGACCAGAAAATGTATTTGAAACAGCGACCGGGCAACGCCAAAGAAATGCCCTTGAGCCGGGCAAAGACGAACAGTATCGCCAGGGCCACGCAGAAACGCGCCATGGCCCCCAGGAAGGGGGGAATGCCTTCCAGACTGTATTTAATGGCGATCCAGGTGGTTCCCCAAACCGTGCAGAGGAAAGCCACTATCGCCAGGGTGAGCAGTTTATTTTTTGCCATAACATCCATTCCGGAAAAAGGGGTTAAAAAGAGCAAGCTTCACTCTGTACCTGACAGCCTCTCGTTTGAAATTTGCCACGAAGCCGCCAGGACGCTAATTTCCACCAAGTTCTCTTCCTGTTGTCTTTGTAGCTTTATGCCTTCGTGGCTGAATAAGGCGCGAGGTGTAAACCAGTGAAGTCTGAAACATACCCGCAAAGGCCTCCATTTTGAACACCGGCGGCGCCCCAATTTAGCGGCGCAAATTCGGAAAACAAACGGATAAGATAGCGGAGAGTTCGCCTAAAAATAAAATTACCTGTTGACTAAACAGGGTTCGCCGTTTATATTTTCACGAAACCCGACAAAAAATGTCGGGTTTAAGGTTCAAGAAAAATTTACCGCCCGGTAAATTTTTTTTAGCGAAAAATAAGACTAAATCAGTCGGGTTTGTAGCATGTTAAAGTTCAGCAAAAAAGTCGAGTATGCTCTTATTTCCATGCTCTATATGGCGGAGCAGCAGAAAGGGCAGCTCATCAGCGCCCGCGAGTTGGCAGAATCGTTCAACATTCCCCAGGAATTGGTAGGCAAGGTGCTGCAGAGCCTTTCCCGGGTGGGTTTCATCAGCTCGGTGCAGGGGGTAAAGGGAGGCTACCAGTTGGCGATGGAGCCGGAAAAGATCAAACTGCCGGAAGTGATTTACGCCGTGGATGGCCCGGTGCGAGTGGTGAACTGCGTGGATGATCCGGAGAATTGCGGTTGCGAACAGTTCGCATATTGCAACATGCGCAACCCCATGGAAACCCTGCAACTGAAGCTGCTTACCTTTCTGGATACGATCTCGCTCAAGGAATTGCAGACCAACCAGTTCCCGGTGGAGATTACCGTCGGCAAAAGCGGCGCCGGCGGCCATCCGGTAAGCTTTATTGATCGCTCCATTAATTGATAAGGATCAGGGACGAAGGATTAGGGATTAAGGGTTACATAAAGGTCAAAGAGTCAAAAAAAATGGCCGGAGAGGATCGAACATTATGAATAACGATCAGCAAAGCAATGATCAACAAATTATCGAAAGCCGGATCAAGAGCGAATACAAGTGGGGTTTTACCACCGATATCGAGATGGAGATGGCGCCCCGGGGCCTCAATGAAGATATTATTCGCATGATTTCCGTGAAGAAGAACGAGCCGGAATGGATGCTGGAGTGGCGCTTGAAAGCCTATCGCCACTGGCTGAAGATGACCGAGCCGCACTGGCCGAACGTGCACTATGACTCCATCGACTACCAGGATGCCTACTATTATGCGGCTCCCAAACGGGAAAAACGCCCGGAGAGCTTAGAAGAAGTCGATCCGAAGCTGATCGACACCTTCAACAAGCTGGGAATTTCCCTTGAGGAGCAAAAGCTGCTGGCCGGCGTGGCGGTGGATGCCGTCATGGACAGCGTTTCCGTGGCCACCACCTTCAAAGACGAACTGCGCAAACTGGGAATTATTTTCTGCTCTTTCTCCGAAGCCATTCAAGAGCACCCCGATCTGGTAAAAAAGTACATGGGCTTCGTGGTTCCCCCCAACGATAATTTCTTCGCCGCCCTGAATTCGGCAGTGTTCACCGACGGCTCTTTTTGTTACGTTCCCAAAGGGGTGCGCTGCCCCATGGAACTCTCTACCTATTTCCGCATCAACGCCGCTAAGACCGGCCAGTTCGAGCGCACCCTGATTGTAGCCGAAGAGGGCGCTTACGTCAGTTACTTAGAAGGCTGCACCGCGCCGATGCGCGATGAAAACCAACTGCACGCCGCAGTAGTGGAGCTGATCGCCCACAAAAACGCCCAGATCAAGTATTCCACGGTGCAAAACTGGTATCCCGGAGACGAGCAAGGCAAGGGCGGCATCTACAACTTCGTGACCAAGCGCGGGATTTGCTTAGAAGAGAATTCCAAAATCAGTTGGACCCAGGTGGAAACCGGCTCGGCGATTACCTGGAAATATCCCAGCGTCATTTTGCAGGGGGATAATTCTACCGGCGAGTTTTATTCCGTGGCCCTGACCAATAATCTCCAGCAAGCCGACACCGGCACCAAGATGATTCACGTGGGCAAGAATACCCGCAGCACCATTATCTCGAAAGGCATTTCCGCCGGGCGGAGCAATAATTCCTATCGGGGACTTGTAAAAGTGCACAAAGGGGCGGTCAATGCCCGAAATTTCTCGCAATGCGATTCGCTGCTGATCGGCGATAAGTGCGGCGCTCACACCTTCCCGTACCTGGAAATCCAGGAAAAAACCGCCAAAGTGGAGCACGAGGCGACCACCTCCAAGATTGGGGAAGACCAGATTTTCTACTGCAACCAGCGCGGGATCGCTACCGAAGACGCCATCGGTCTGGTGGTGAACGGCTACTGCAAAGAGGTGTTCAAAGAACTGCCCATGGAATTTGCGGTAGAGGCGCAAAAGCTGCTGGCCATCAGCCTGGAGGGCAGCGTGGGATAATGGAAATGCGAGTTATTCTTTTTTTCCAGGGAATGTTCTCTGATGAGTAAAAAAGACAAATTGTTGGGACGGTTGAAGAATAACCCCCAAAACGTTACGTTTGCAGACCTTCGGAAGCTCTTACTAAGTGAAGGTTTTGTGTTAGACCGCATTAGTGGCAGCCATCATATATTTAAAAAAAGCAGCGTGATATTCGTTGTTCCTGTACACCAACGCGAGTTAAGAGTGTTTATGTTAAAAGGGCCATTGAGATAATTGAAGAATTGAGGACTCAAAATGGGTGAGACAAGCATCAAATACCCCATTATCATTTATCCCTGTGAGGAAGGCGGGTTTGTAGCGGAAGTACCGGCGTTGAAAGGATGCCTGGCCCAGGGAGAAACCATCGGCGAGTGTTTAGCGGAATTAGAGAAAGTGATGCAATTGTGGATCGAAACGGCTCAACGCCATAATCAACCTTTGCCCAGCGTTGATACAGTGATGACTAAACTTCGAAGTTTTATAACTGAATCTTAACCCCAAAATGAGAAGAAGAAAGATGATTGCGATTAAAGATTTGAAAGTAAGCGTAGAAGGAAACCGGATTTTGAAAGGCGTAAACTTAGAGATAAAGGCCGGTGAAGTTCACGCCATCATGGGGCCGAACGGTTCCGGCAAGAGCACCCTGGCCAACGTGCTGGCCGGGCGGGAAGATTACCAGGTAGATTCCGGTGAAGTGCTCTACCGCGGAAAAAACCTGCTGGAGATGAGCCCGGAAGACCGCGCCCGCGAGGGAGTGTTCCTGGCGTTTCAATACCCGGTGGAAATTCCCGGGGTGAGCAACGCCAACTTCCTGAAAACCGCTTTGAATGAAATCCGGCAATACCGCGGCCTGGAAAAGTTAGACGCCATGGAATTCCTGTCCCTGGTGAAGGAGCGGATGCAGTTAGTGGAGATGGACCCCAAATTATTGAACCGCTCGGTGAACGAAGGATTCTCCGGCGGGGAGAAAAAGCGCAACGAGATTTTCCAGTTGGCGGTTTTAGAGCCGGCTCTGGCGATTATGGACGAAACCGATTCCGGTTTGGACATCGACGCGCTGAAGATCGTCGCCAATGGGGTGAACAAGCTGCGCGGCAAAGATCGCGCCTTCCTGGTGATCACCCACTACCAGCGGTTGCTGAATTACATCGTGCCGGATTTCGTACACGTATTGGTGGATGGTAAGTTCGTGGAATCCGGCGGCAAGGAGTTGGCCCTGCAATTGGAAGAGCACGGGTATGACTGGATCAAGAATGAGCGTGAAGCTTCCGTAACGATGTGAAATAGTGCGAGGCAAAATCATTCCATGAAATCAGCAAAACAAGCTCGTAGAATTACATCCAGGGGAAGGCAAAAAATGCTGCCAAAGCCGCCGGCAACCATCGATGACCTCTATCGCCTCCCGGAAAACTGTAAAGCCGAAATCGTTAATGGGGAGATGGTCCTGATGTCGCCTACCGGGTTTAAGCCAAATCTGGCCAGCAGTAAAATCTGGCTGCGGCTATATGAATATCAACAGGCCCACAAAATCGGCCTTGCTGTGGCGGATAATGCCGGTTTTCAGGTAAATTTGCCCCACCGCGATTCATTTTCGCCCGATGCAGCTTTTTACATTGGCGAGAACCCGGGAATGAAGTTTTTCGAGGGAGCGCCGGTTTTTGCCGTGGAAGTGCGAAGCGAAGGCGATTACGGCCCGGCAGCCGACAAAGAACTTGCTGAGAAACGCGCGGACTATTTTGCCGCGGGAACCCTGGTGGTGTGGGACGTCGATTTGTTGAGCAATGGCGTCGTCAGGGTTTATCGCGCGAGCGATCCGAAAAATCCAACCGTCTATCGGCGAGGAGAACTTGCGGAGGCCGAACCCGCGGTGCCGGGGTGGAGCATGGCGGTTGACGATCTATTCGTTTAGCCCCGTTGTCGATGAGATTATCACAGAACTTCGTAATTCACTCAACGATGATGATGATGAATGAGAGAACTTGCAAGGAGCCTTTTGTAATGAACGAATTGAACAATAACGTTGATATAAAAGACTGGTACGTATCGCATTTTCAGGCCTTTGAAAACAGCCTGAACGGCAGCAGCAAAGCGCCGTTTCACCAAATCCGGCGCAGCGCCATTGCCAAATTTGCCGATTTGGGATTCCCGGGCCGGCGCGATGAGGAGTGGAAATACACCAACCTGTCGGCTTTATTGAAACACAAATTCCCGGTCGCCGCCCGGCCAGCTTCCCTGCCGGCAGAAACCGTGCGGCAGTTCGTTTTCAAGGGGCTGGCGGAAAATCTGTTAGTATTCGTGAACGGGCGCTATTCCAAAGCGCTCTCGAATTACCGCGCCTCCGCAGCAGGCGTAGTGGTGGACAGCCTGGAAAACGCCCTGAAGAACCGCCCGGAAGTGATCGAGCGGTACCTGGCGAAATATGCCCCGTTCGAGGAGGAAAGTTTCGTGGCCTTGAACACCGCCTTCGCCGTTGACGGCGCGTTCATCTACGTGCCCGACAACGTCGCCGTGGAGCAGCCGGTGCACCTCCTCTACATTTCCGACGTCTCCGCCGGTTCGCACTTCGCCAGCCCGCGCAACCTCATCGTGGCCGGCCGCAACAGCCAGGTGAAGATCGTGGAAAGCTATCACGGGGTGGGGGAGAGTCCCTATTTCAACAACGTGGTTACCGAGGCGGCGGTAAACGAAAACGCCCGGGTGGACCATATCCGCATTCAGGACGAGGGCCTCAACGCCTACCACGTCTATTCCCTGGAAACTCATCAACAACAGAATAGTGTTTACTGGATGGTGAACGTGGACATGGGCGGCGCGCTGGTGCGCAACAACCTTACCCTTACCCTGGATGCAGAGAATTGCGAAGGGCACCTGCTCGGTTTCTACATGGCCAACGGCAAGCAGCACATCGACAATCATACCGCCATCGACCACGCCAAACCGAACTGTTTTAGCAACGAGCTGTATAAAGGCATCTTAGGCGGCAAGGCCAAAGGGGTGTTCAATGGCAAGATTTTTGTTCGCCGGGACGCCCAGAAGACCAACGCCTATCAAAATAACAAGGCGCTTTTACTGTCCGATGACGCGACCATAAATTCAAAGCCGCAATTGGAAATTTTCGCCGATGACGTGAAATGCAGCCACGGCGCTACCGTCGGCCAGTTAGACAATGAAGCATTGTTTTACTTACGCAGCCGGGGAATTCCGCAGGATCAAGCAAATTCTATTCTGCAACACGCTTTTGCCAACGAGGTGTTCGAGCATATTACCATCGCTTCCGTGCGCGAACACTTAGAAGAAATCATTGCGGAACGGTTCGCCCGGCTATAAAAATCTGGCGGCATTATGGAAACCACAGCCTTGAAAAAAGAAGCGGTTCACACGCCCACAGGCAGGCAGTTCGCTCATTTCGACGTGGAGAAAATCCGCGCCGATTTTCCCATCCTGCACCGCCCGGTTTACGGCAAACCGCTGGCTTACCTGGACAACGCCGCAACTACCCAGAAACCCCTCGCGGTGATCGAGGCGATCCGGCATTATTACAGCGCGGAAAATGCCAACATTCACCGCGGCGTCTATCATCTAAGCGAGGTGGCCACCCGCAAGTACGAAGGGGCGCGCAAAACGGTGAAGAATTTCCTCAACGCCGCTTCCGAAAGAGAAATTGTGTTCACCGCGGGAACTACCGATAGCATCAACCTGGTCGCCGCCGCCTACGGAAGAAAATTTATCAAGGCCGGGGATGAGATTATTCTTTCGCACATGGAGCACCACTCCAACATCGTGCCCTGGCAGATGCTCTGCGAAGAAACCGGGGCGAAGCTGCGGGTCATCCCCATCAACGACCGTGGAGAACTGATCTTTGAAGAATATGAAAAATTATTGAACGAGCGCACCCGCCTGGTCGCCATCGTGTATGTTTCCAATTCCCTGGGAACTATTAACCCGGTCAAAGATATCATTGAGCTTGCTCACCAGGGTAACGTGCCGGTGCTGGTGGACGGCGCCCAGGCAATTTCCCACTTGAAAGTGAACGTGCAGGAATTGGATTGCGATTTCTTCGCGCTCTCTGGACATAAAGTCTTCGGGCCTACCGGGGTGGGGGTGCTGTACGCCAAAGAAAATATTTTGGAAAGAATGAATCCTTACCGCGGCGGGGGGGACATGATCCGTTCGGTGAAATTCGAAAAGACCGTTTACGCGGAATTGCCCCACCGTTTCGAGGCCGGAACGCCCCATATCGCGGGAGTGGTTGGCCTGGCGAAGGCGTTGGAATACGTGGAATCCGTGGGTCTGGAGGCGATTGCCGCGCATGAAAAAGCGCTGCTGGAGTACGGCCAGGAAGCGCTGTCCACCTTGAAAAAATTAAAACTGATCGGCACTGCCCGGAAGAAAACCGGCGTGATCTCTTTTGTGATCGAGGGTATCCATCCCCACGACATCGGCACCTGGGTGGACCGCCAGGGGGTGGCCATTCGCGCCGGGCACCATTGCACCCAGCCGGTGATGGACCGTTACGGAGTGCCTTCCACCTGCCGGGCCTCGCTGGCCATGTATAATCGCAAGGAAGATTTTGATACACTGATAGCGGCACTCCACGATATCATAAAGGTGTTCGATTAATGGAAGAGCTACGAGAACTGTACCAACAGATCATCCTGGACCACAACAAGTCGCCCAAGAATTATGGGAAGATGGTGAATTGCACCCACGCTTCCGAGGGCTACAATCCCCTTTGCGGCGACCGCATTAAAATTTATGCAAAAGTGGAAAACGGGGTGATCGAGGACATCAAATTCGAAGGCGAGGGGTGCGCGATTGCCAAGGCCTCCGGCTCGATCATGACTGCGCTGTTGAAGGGCAAAACCGTCGCGGAAGCTCAGCAGTTGTTCGAAGAATTTCAACATTTGATTACCTCGGACGTGCGCTCCAACGTCGATACGGAAAAGTTAGGCAAGTTAGCGGTATTCGCAGGAGTGCGGGAATTCCCCACCCGGGTGAAATGCGCCGGCCTGGCCTGGCATACCGTCAAGGCAGCGATTGAGAAAAAGGACGAATTGGTGACGACGGAATGAATTTGTTGTCAGTTGGCTTCGCCGTCATTGGTTGTCATTCCGCTTCGCGGTCATTTGTTGTCATTTAGCGTTCGAAGCTCACCGGGGATAAATGACGGCGAAGCCACTTGACGCGCGAAGCGAATGACGGCGAAGCATATTGACGCCCCGCCCTTCCGGGGCAAATGACTATTAATGGCGCGAAGCGAATGACGCCGCAGGCAAATGAAAACCAATGACAGCGAAGCGTAAATGGAAGATCAGGAAAGAAAAAAACTGGTGCAGGATATTATCGAAGCCATTAAAACCTGCTACGACCCGGAAATCCCGGTAAATATCTTCGAATTGGGGCTGATTTACGACATTCACGTGGATAACGACCGCCACGCCCTGGTCAAAATGACTCTCACATCGCCAGCCTGCCCGGTGGCCGGAACCTTGCCGCCGGAAGTGGAGCAGAAGGTGAAAGCGGTTCCCGGCATCGACGGAGCGCGGGTAGAAGTGGTCTGGGATCCCCCCTGGAACATGGAAATGATGAGCGAAGCAGCGAAATTGGAACTGGGACTTTTGTAAAGCCTTGTGCTTTGCGCTGTCATTCGCTTCGCGTCATTAATGGTCATTCGACTTCGCCGTCATTTGCCTGCGGCGTCATTTTGCTGCGCGGTCATTTTTTGTCATTAATCGTTCTATGCGCGGTAGAGTGACACCGTCAGTCAAAAACCACGAATGACGCCGCAGGCAATTGACAATCAATGACCGCGAAGCGAATGACCGCGCAGCAAAATGACCATAAATGACCGCGAAGCGAATGACGCCGAAGGCAAATGACCGCGCAGCAAAATGACGATGAATGACAGTAGCATAACCATTAACCAAATATTAAGGAAATAAACCATGGCAGGATTACCCATTTGGCAACAACCCATGTACGATCCGGTAGCAGTGCAGCCCATGCGCGATGAACTGGTGGCGGTGGGCTTTGAAGAATTGTTTACCCCGGAAGACGTGGATAATGTGATAAATCGAAATGACGATCAAACTGTTTTCGTGATGGTCAATTCCGTTTGCGGATGCGCGGCGGGAAGCGCCCGGCCGGGCGTTTGCGAAGCCTTGCAGCACCCCGTTATCCCGGATAGGTTAGTAACCGTCTTTGCCGGGCAGGAAAAAGCCGCGGTGGCGCACCTCCGGGAAACCTATCTCAGCCAGTTTCCGCCCTCTTCGCCCTCGATGGCGCTGTTCAAAAACGGAAAGCCAATCTTTATGGTTCACCGTTACATGATCGAAGGCCGGCGGCCAACCGAAATCGCCCGGTTTTTGCAACAGGCATTTGACCAATACTGCACCCGGCCCGGCCCCTCTATTAGCCCGGAGCAATATTCGGAAGTGGTTCATGCCCGCATCTGCGGTTCCAAAATTCCCCGGTTTAACGGGTGATCGACGGGCAGATCATCGCTATCGTAGGCTCGACTGTGGGGCAGGCGGTGAGATACTGCCTGCCTTCTTTTTTTGTAGAGAAGGAGATCGACGATTATGGCCAAATGGATTGAAACGCTGAAGGAGGAGGATTTTACGGGTTCTGTCAAGGTTGTGGAATATGATAATGTTCCCATTGCGATATTCAAATTAGGCGATCAATATTATGCCATAGATGATACCTGTTCGCACGATGAAGCCTCGCTCTCCGATGGAGAAATCGTGGAGGCTTGCCAGATCGAATGCCCCATGCACGGGGCGCGCTTCGACATCAAAACCGGCAAGAACCTGAGCTTCCCCGCGGTGGTGCCGGTTAAATCCTATCCCGCCAAAGTGGAAAATGGCGTCATTTACATCGCGGTGGAGGAATAAGGCGCATAGCGCATAGTGTGTAGAGAGCAAGCGAAAGGAGCTTGAAGTTCTTTCCTCTATGCCCTCTGCGCCATGCCCTATGCGCTCCGCGCTTTCAATCCGCAATCCCCAATCCGAAACCCCCAATCGCCATGGATATTTACCAGAAAGTTATTTTAGAACATTTCAAAAATCCCCATAACTTCGGAGAATTACCCGGCGAGTGCCGGATTGGGGAACGCAGCAACCCGGTCTGCGGCGATGAGGTGAAGGTGATGCTCCGCGTGGAGGCTCAAAACCGGGTAGGGGAGATCAAATTTACCGCCCGGGGCTGCGCGCTCAGCATTGTCTCGGCTTCGATGATGACGGAGCTGGTGAAGGCAAAGAACCTCGAAGCAGTTCAGAAATTGATCGCGCACGTCAGCGGTGTTTTCCAGGGCCAATTCCCGTCAGCAGAACTGGAGCGTTACGGCGAGCTTGCCGCGTTAAAGGGGGTAATGGAACATCCGGTGCGGATCAAGTGCGTGCTGCTGTGCTGGCAGGCGCTGGAGGAGGCGCTGGGGCAGGGGGATGAGGAATAGAATATCAGGTATAAGGTATAAGGGAAACTGCTCCCTATACCCTATACCCTATACTTCTCACGCTTCTATCATCTCCACCATTTTATCGGCAATTTTCTCCACACTGGGAATCACCTCATCCATCAGCGGCACGTTGTAGGGAATGGGCAGGTCCGGCGTGGCCAGCCGCTCCACCGGGGCCTCCAGGCTGAAAAATGCTTCTTTAGCGACCACGGCGACGATTTCCGCGCCAAACCCGGCAGTGACGGTATCTTCATGCACGACTAAGCAGCGACGAGTTTTCTTGACCGAGGCCAGCACCGCCGCCTTGTCCCAGGGCGAGATGGTTCGCAGGTCGATAATTTCTGCTCCCAGGCTGACCGCTTTGGCGGCCAGCTCGCAGCGCTCCACCATTGCGCCCCAGGTCACCACGGTCAGCTCAGCGCCGGGGTGGGTAATCTTTGCTTTGCCGAACGGAATCACGAAGCGGTCTCCCGGGTAAGGGCGGCGCGCCCACACTGCATCTAACAGATGGCGGTGCTCGAAAAAAATGGTGGGATTGTTGCTCCGCAGGGCCGCGCGGAGCAGTCCCGCGGCGTCTTCCGCGTTGGAAGGGAAAGCCACCTGCCAGCCGATCCCGTGCGCCCACATCACTTCATTGCACTCGCTGTGCCAGGGATCGCCGCATTTGGCAAACCCGCCCGGCATGCGTACCACCATGGGCGCAGCAAAATGATTGTTGGTACGCCAGCGGATGGTGCCGCAGTTATCCAATTGTTCCGTGGCCGGGTCGGCGTATTTGCGGAACTGAATTTCCGGAACCGGCAGCAGCCCGGCAATCGCCATTCCCACCGCCCGCCCGATGATGCCCTCTTCCGAGAGGCCGGTATCAAATACCCGCTCCTCGCCGAATTTCTCCTGCAAGCCCATCGTGGCGGCGTGAACCCCGCCCTTGGGGCCGACGTCTTCCCCGAAAATCAGCATTTTGGGATTCGAGGCCATTTCCGCTTCCAGGGTGCGGCGGATGGCGGTGAGCATATTGATCCGGGTATGTTCCGGTTCCGGAACATACCCGGGTTGCGGAAATTGGAACCCCTCCGCGGCCAGCCCGCCTACAGTTTGGAGGTCCGGGGAGCCGTCCGGGCGCATTTCCGCAAAAACGTACCGGCGTGCGGTATCGATTTCCGGGTCGGGACGGTTCAGGGCTGCCTCTACCGCTTCCCGAACTTCATCGTAGGTGGATTTTCCCAGATTTTTCCATTCATTTTCCGAAAAAAGCCCGGGAACCAGGTAATCGTGCAATTTTTTAAGGGGGTCGTTGGCTTTTTCCTGCTCGATAAACTCTGCCGGTTTGTACGCCTGGGTATCCTGCCCGGAGTGGCCGGAGAGGCGCGGCAGGGTCAGCCGCAACAGCGCCGCGCCCTTGCGCGCCCGCACGTAATCCACCGCCGCTTTGATGCACGCCGCGGCTTCGGCGGGGTCGCTGCCGTCGCCCTCCAGAATATGCAGATTGGCGAAGGAAGCGAGATTGCGGGCGATATTGCCGCCGGGGGTTTGTTTATCGGCAGGTACCGAGATGGCGTAGCCGTTGTCCTCGATAAAAAACAACACCGGGAGCTGCAAGGTGGTCGCCATCGTAAAAGAGGACCAGAACCCGTTGGTCGCCACGGAACCTTCCCCGCCTAACACTACCGCGATGGCCTCTTCATAATTTTTTTCTTTCAGAACCGTGCGCCGGTATTCGATTGCCTGCGCCCAACCGGCCGTGGGGGTATATTGGGAGCCCACGTCGCCGGCCATGGGCAAAACCGTTGCCCCGCCCTTAGATGGCATGTTGCAGACCACCCCGATGTCCCGCCCGTTGCTGTACCCCCCGGATTTCCCCATCGGCGCGGCCAGGGCGTCTTCAAAATCCAGCCCCAGGCTTAGCAGCAAGGGACGGGAACGGTAATACGCGCCCACTCCGTCGTGCGGACGGGTGAGCAGCGACCCTAAGAGAACCTGGGCCAGCTCGTGCCCGCGGGCGGAAAATTGGTAGAGCACTTTTTTGTGGGGGACCAATTCGTGTTCTTCGACGTCGTCCATCGCCCGGGAAGCGAAGACCAGCCGGGCGATTCGCCGCCAGTCGAAAGCAGGATTTATATCTTGCGAAGCCATTTTTATCCTTTTAGATGTTTTTGATTCAGTTTGTCAAACGCTTTCAAAAAGGCTGACAATATAGACCCCTTGCGTTAAAGTGTCAAGCGAAACAAGCGAAGCCGGAACGCCCCGCCTAAAATTTATTTGGCTTAATTTGATTTGGCGATTTTTGCTTATATTCTGATGTTACGCAGGTCAAAAAATTTGCCACAGAGTCACAGGGGGCACAGAGAAAAGCAAATGTTTATGCGAATTACCAGTTGAAAAAATATGGTCACCAAGACCCCAAGACGCTAAGGAAGCACAAAGGAATAGAAAAAATTTGAGGATATGAACGCCAAAACCTTTGTGAAACTTCCTGCTTTAGTGTCTTTGTGGCAAATTTTCTTCGCTGTCATCCCCAACTGGTAATTGGCATTGTTTATTGATTCTAAGACTACGCTGAGAAGTAAAAACACTGAAAATGTTGATGTAAACTCTGCGTTCTCTGTGTCTCTGTTGCAAAATGCGTAACATCAGTTATATTGATTTCTTCGCGAAGAGTTGAGGATAAATTTCAGGGGACTCCGACGGATGAAAGAGCTTCAAGACGAAACCCGCTTAACTATGAGCAGCCTGGCCCCTTTTTTCGTCATTTTGGGCGCCAGCCTGTGGGGAGTGGATGGAATTGTCCTGCGCCCCTCCCTCTACAACCTGCCGGTGCCGCTGGTGGTGTTCATCGAAACGTCCATCGTCGCAGTACTGCTGACGCCCTTCTTCCTGAAACGGTTCTCGCAGCTCAAAGCGCTGGAATACCGGGATTGGCTGGCTTTCTTAGGCGTAGCCGTTTGCGGGGGAGCGATAGGCACCATGGCGATCACCCGGGCGTTTTTCTACGTCAATTTTGTAAAACTATCCATCGTCATCTTCATTCAAAAATTACAGCCCGTATGGGCGCTCGTTTTTGCTGCGATGTTGTTGAAAGAACGGCTTCCGAAAGCTTTCTTCTTTTGGACCGGGCTGGCGATCTTCGGCGCTTACCTGATGACCTTTGGCGGAAGCCTGCCCACCCTGAAAACCGGGGATAAAACGCCGGCCGCGGCGTTGTTCGCGCTGATTGCGGCGGCGGCGTTCGGCTCCTCCACGGTATTGAGCAAACGCGCCTTGAAAAACGTGGGATTTGAGTTAGGCACTTACCTGCGCTTCGCCATCACCGCGCTGCTGATGCTCTTGCTGGTGCTGCTGCTCGGGCATATCCCGGGAATTTCCCAGGTCAGCCCAAAACAAGCCTTGATTTTTCTGCTGATCGCTTTTTCCACCGGCGGGCCGGCAATTTTCCTTTATTATTACGGGCTGAAACGGATCAGCGCCTCTGTGGCCACCATTTGCGAATTGTCATTTCCCCTGACCGCCGTGGTGCTGGAATATTTCGTGCGCGGCAATTTTTTGAACCTGATTCAGTGGGCCGGGGTAGCCATTCTTTTTAGCAGCATTTTGCGAGTGACCCGGATTCATTTATCCCCGCCGAAATAGCAGAACCGGCAAGCGATCAAATGGGTGCAGTTCCGATTGTACGAAATTTCATCTCCGCCTATTACGCCGAAAATGATTCCGCAAGGATACGAAATCCTTCCGATCGGCGTGTAACATTATTATTTAAAACGTAATTTCCTCTGCTTTGCGCTCCAGGAGCTCCCGAAAATTTAGTTTGATTTATTCCCCCAATTCAGTTAGTTTTTGAACGATGAAGCGGTAAGTAAATCTTGATTTTATGAAAAATTAACCCCTGTTTTCAGAAAACACCGGAGACCATGATATGGCCAGGCTGACTTTTTGGGGCGCTACCGGAACCGTAACCGGCTCGCGGCACTTGTTGGAATTAAACGGAAAAAAACTATTGATCGACTGCGGGCTATTCCAGGGAACCAAGCAGAACCGCCTGAAGAACTGGGACCCCTTCCCGGTTCCCCCGGAAACTATCGACGCGCTGCTGTTGACGCATGCGCACATCGACCATTCCGGGTATATCCCCCGCTTTTGCCGCGACGGGTTTGCCGGGCGCATTCATTGCACCTATCCCACCTACGATTTGTGTGAAATTCTTCTGCGCGATAGCGCCCATCTGCAAGAAGAAGACGCCGCCTGGGCCAACAAGAAAGGATTTTCCAAACACAAACCCGCCCTGCCCCTTTATACGATTGAAGACGCCAACAATGCCCTGGCTTTTTTTTCCCCGGTTTACTATGGGGAAGATTTATTCCTGGAAGAAGGACTGCGGGTCAAATTTAAAGAGGCCGGGCACATCCTGGGCTCTGCGTTTGTGGATATCAAACTCACGAACGGAAAAAAGGAGCGCCGGATCGTTTTCAGCGGCGATATCGGGCGCCCGGAACGACCGCTGCTGCGCGACCCGGTGCAGGCTTTCAACGTGGATTACCTGGTACTGGAGTCCACATACGGTAACCGCCGCCACGGTAATTTTGTGCCCTACCAGGATTTCGTGCGCGTAATCAATGAGAGCGTGGAGCGGGGCGGGGTGCTGGTGATCCCTTCCTTTGCGGTAGGGCGCACCCAGACCCTGCTGTACGTGATCCGGGAATTGGAAGAGCAGGGGCAGATTCCCCCGCTTCCCATTTATATTGATTCCCCCATGGCTATCGACGCCACCAAAATATTCGAACAGCGCTTTGCCGACCTGGATTTAACCAGCCGGGTGCAGGTGTTAGAAGGGAAAAAACTGTTCCGCCCGCAGCGGCTGCACATTTGTAAATCCCAGGGTGAATCCAAAGCGATTAATGCGATCGGGAGCCGGGCGATTATTATTTCCTCCAGCGGCATGGCGACCGGGGGGAGAATTCTGCACCACCTGGCGCAGCGGCTTCCCCATCCGCAGAACACCATCCTCTTTATCGGTTTTCAGGCCGAAGGCACCCGGGGAAGGATGATTATGGAAGGAAGCCCGACAGTTAAAATTCACGGGCAATACTTTCCGGTCAACGCCAAAGTGGAGAACATCTCCGGTTTTTCCGGGCACGCGGATTATAACGAGTTGTTAGCCTGGCTGATGGGCTTCAACAAGGCGCCGGAGAACATTTTCCTGGTTCACGGGGAACCGGAAGCCAGCCAGGCCCTGGCGGAGAAAATCCGGCAGCAGTTCGGCTGGAAGGTGGAAATTCCCGAGTACGGGCAGGGTTTCGAGCTGGATTTGTGATTTTTGAGCGGAAGGGCAATTCAAAATTGCATTGATGGCAGCCAGGGCTTAAATTGGTCTGAGAGTTTGCCAATAAGCGGCTTTGAGGCCAATGAAAAAGGGAGAGAAGATAAATGACTGTGAAGCAAATGGAAAAAAGCATCGAGGAGATTTGGGATCTCTTCCGGGAGACCGACCGCAAAATCGCCGAGACCACCAAAGCAATTGCCGATTTAGGCGGCAAATGGGGGCGCTTCGTAGAAGGGTTGGTGGTTCCGGCGGTAGAAAACCTGTTCAAGGAGTGGGGAATCGAATTGGACAAGGTGTTTCCGCGGGTAAAGGCGCGGCGGAACGGGGACAAAATGGAGATCGACGTTCTGGCCATCAACGGGGAGTACGCAATGCTGATCGAAGTGAAAAGCACGTTAGGAGTTGACGACGTAAAGGAGCACCTGGAGAAGCTGGAGAGTTTCAAAGCGTTTTTCCCGGAATACCAGGACCGGAAAGTGCTCGGCGCGGTAGCGGGGATCGTCATCGACGCCGGGGCGGATCGCTTCGCCTACAAGAACGGGCTTTTTGTGATCGGGCAGACCGGCGAGACGGTGAAGGTGCTCAACGACAAAAAATTCAAACCCCGGGAATGGTGAGAGCATTCCTCTTTTATCTTCTTACCCTGAATTCACCCTTCAAGATTCTCAGGTCAGATCATGGCAGAGTTGCACATTGGCGCTTGCAGTTGGAAATACCCGTCCTGGCGCGGACTGGTATATTCCGATAAAAAGGATATTAATTTCCTGGAAGAGTATGCACGGCATTACGGCAGCGTGGAAATCGACCAGTGGTTTTGGTCGCTGTTTGGAGCGGACAAGGTCAGCCTGCCCCGTCCGGAGGTGGTTCAGGAATATCTTGCCGCGGTTCTGGAAAATTTCCACTTTACCATTAAGATTCCAAACAGCGTTACCCTGACCCATTTTTATCGCCAGAATAAGAATGAGCCGTTGCAGGAAAACCCCCATTTTCTCTCCCAAACGCTCTTTTCCGAATTCCTCAATTCCATTGCGCCGATGCAAGCGCAAACCGGGATGCTCATGTTCCAGTTCGAATATCTCAACAAGCAGAAGATGCCTTCGCAGTACGAGTTTCAGAAGCGCTTCAGCGAATTTATCAGCCACTGCGACCGCGCCTGGCCCTACGGCATGGAAATCCGCAATCCCTGGTATCTGAACCGGGCGTACTTCGATTTTCTGAATCGCAATAACCTGAGCCACGTGTTCTTGCAGGGGTATTACATGCCGGATATCCTGGAGACTTACAACAAATTCCGCAATCAAATCCAGGAAAGCACGGTGATCCGCCTGCACGGGGGAGACCGCAAGGAGATCGAGGAGAAGAGCGGGGAGCAGTGGAACCAAATTTGGGAAGACAAGGGCAATGAATTGCGCGCGGTGGCGGATATGATCAAAGACCTGCAATCCCGCGGCGTGAACGTGTATCTCAACGTCAACAACCACTACGAAGGCTCCGCGCCGTTGACGATCCAGCGGATTCAACAATTGCTGGATTTGTAAACGAATTCAATGAGGGCAAAAAAAAATTTTCCTGTTCTGTCGGATATGTTGACATTAATCAGAGTATCAAGAAGTAAACCGTTGATTTTGTCAGATAATATTGTTGTCATCAAATTGAATTCAGAATTAATATCAAAATGATGAACAAATGCCATGGCACAAAACATTAAAGAATTAGATCCTCAAATCCTGGGCTATCATCTCCAGGCCATTCGCAAGGCGCGCGGATTGACCCAGCAAGAGGTCGCCGACCGCTTGAACATTGCCCGCACCACTTTAACCGCCATCGAGAAGGGGGAGAGAATTATCCGGGCCGATGAGCTGTTCAGGCTGGCGCAGTTATATCAAGAACCGGTTAATCGTCTCTTGCGGGTTGTTTCTACGCCGCAAAAGATTCTTTCCGAACCTTTTTTGGTGCAATTTCGCAAGGCTCTGTCGCAAACGGAAGCTCCGGAGGTTGAGCAGGTTATCAATGAGTTCCAGAAAATTTGCGAAGATTACCAGTATTTGGAAAATCTAACCCATTCCCCGCTTCGCAAGAAATATCCGCTCCAGGAAGAGATCGGCCCGCTCGATCCGGTGAAACGGGCGGAAGATATTGCGATAGCGGAACGGAATCGCCTCGGCCTGGGCGATAACCCGGTTGCCGATCTCAAAAAGACTCTCGAAAATGAAGTAGGGATAAGAATCTTTGCCCTGCCGCTCCCCTCGAAAATCGCCGGTCTTTTCGCCTTTACGGAGCAATTGGGTGCCTGCATCGCTGTCAATTCCAAACACCCCCACGACCGGCAAATGATGAGCTTGCTACACGAATACGCTCATTTTCTCACCAGCAGGACGAAAGCGGATATAGTGATCCTCCGGGTATATAGCCGTGTGCCGGCATCGGAACGTTTTGCAGAGGCGTTCGCCCGCTTTTTCCTGATGCCGGCCAGCAGCTTGCAGCGCCGCTTCCATGAAATCAAAAATCTGAAAGGTGGGGCGATCACGCCCGCGGATTTGTTGGAATTGGCGGATATGTACTCGGTTTCCTTCCAGGCACTGCTTCTGCGACTGGAAGAGCTACAATTATTACCCGGCGGAACCTGGGAGAAGCTGGTTCATACCCGGGGATTCCAGGTTCGGGAAGCGCAGCACATCTTAGGAATCGCTCCGAAGGGCGGGAGCAGTTCTATCGAGCTTCCTTACCGTTTCAAAGCCCTTGCTGCAACGGCCTGGAATGCCGGTCAATTGAGCGAGGGAGAGCTTGCCCAAATTTTACGAACCGATCGCGTACGGGTGCGAGAAATTCTTGAGAGCTTTCTGGACCGGAATGAAGTAAGTAACCAGGGTGAAGAATCCTCGATCACCTTTGATAACCTGAATCAACCGATAGATGAAATTGCCAATGGATAGTATAGGGAGTGGTGGTGCCGGATAATCTTGAAATTTTGGACGCCTGTTCACTTTTAAATCTCTATGCTTCTCAGTATTTAGAGCCAATTTTAAAAAGCAGGGCGGGAGAGTTCTTTATCGTTGAGCAGGTTCGCCGGGAAAGCCTGTATATAAGGAAGTCTGTTGAAACAACTTCCGGATTCGAATATGAAGCGGTTATACTGGATTCAATTTTTCAGGGTGGCCTGATAAAACTGGTTAATTTGGAGGCGGAAGATGAAATCGAGCTTTTCGTAGAGCTTGCATCCCACTTAGACGATGGCGAAGCAGCGACGATTGCCGTCGCGATAAAACGCCAAATGGCCTTTGTAACCGATGACCGAAAAGCGAGGCGGATTTTCGAGCAGCAAAACCCGGCAACCGGTTGTTTAAGCACTTTAGAGATTATTAAAGAATGGCACGAGCAGGAGCACAATGATCTCCGGCTAACCCAAATTGCGCTGCAAAACATCTTACAATATGCGAATTATAAACCGGGCAAAAACCATCCACACTTCGACTGGTGGAATGCAATGCTTCAGCGGGCAGGTTGGCCATAATTTGAGCGAAGCGGGGTGCATAGTTGATTCAAAATTGCGCGGATGGCTTTTCACGTCGAATCATCCCCCTCTGCCAAAGCCAGCAACTGCCGAAAGGTAAGGGGGCGATCCATCCCATCCCACAATTCGCTTCCGTCCGGCTCCCGGCGGGTGTCACAATAAATCTCCAGGCCGTTCCCGTCCGGGTCGCTGAAGTAAATTGCCCAACTGATGCGGTGGCCCACCGCAACCACGGGAATGCCATGTTCCATTAATTTTTTATAGCAGCGCGCCAGGGAAGGCTTGTCCGGCGCTTCGAAAGCCACGTGGAACAGGCCCACCTCGAAGCGCCCCGGCGTTCTCGCTCCCATGCCCACCTGCTGCAAGGCGATTTCGTGGTGCACGTCCCTGCCGGACATGAACACGAAGCGACCCTCTATCCGCTCCCGCACCGATAATCCCAAAAACTGCTCATAAAATGCCGTAGAGCGCTCCAGATCCCGCACCTTGATATGCGCATGGCCGATTTTCATATACAAATCCCTGCTTAGATTAACTGCTTGAGGGGTCGCGGAGTATGTTATGGAATATCGAACATATATCGCTGATATAGGCGGAGTGCAAAATTTATTTTGCATATCACGAGCAGAATAAATTCTGCACTCCTGATCTACCGCCTGTTGCCGGTTTTTTGCGGCAGCGGCTTGCGGGGCAGCTTTTCATCCCGCATGGCGGTATGGTACACAAACGCGGCCACGATCACCGACATCTGTTTCAAATCGTCCGCCAGGAGGCGATCGTACACGTCCATGTTGGTATGCCAGGTGCGGGAGAAATATTCGATGGGATCCTGGATAAACTGGAATCCCGGCAGGCCCACCGCGTCGAATGATACATGATCGGTGCTCCTGGTTTTGCGAAAGGTAACCGTGGCCGCCCCCATATCATGGAAGGGTTTCAGCCAGGCTTCAAAAATAGGCCGTACCGCCTCGTTCTCCTGCAAATAAATGCCGCGGATCTTCCCGGTGCCGTTATCAATGTTGTAATAGGCGGAAAAGTTGGCGTGATCCGGTTTCAGGTCCATGGTTTTAGGGTCGGCAAAATGCTTTTTGACGTAGTCTTCCGATCCCAACAACCCCTGCTCCTCTCCGCCCCACAAGGCAATACGGATGGTGCGGCGGGGTTTAACCTCGAGCGCTTTCAGGATGCGCACCGCTTCCATCATCACCGCGCAGCCGGAGGCGTTATCAGTCGCCCCGGTGCCGGCGTGCCAGGAATCCAGGTGTGCGCCGAGCATGACGATTTCTTTTTTTGACCTGTTATCAGTACCGGGAATTTCCGCAATCACGTTGTATCCCAGGGAATCCTCGGTATGAAAACGGGTTTGAATATTGATTTCCAGCTTTACCGGTATATTTTTCTCCAACAGGCGGGCAATATGGTTGTATGCTTCCAGGGAGATTACCAGGGTCGGCAGGCTGGCAGTCGTATCATTATCGAACGCTCCCCCGCTCAATACCCGTAAGGTTCCGTGCGCGATGGGGCTGGCTTCCAGAACCGCCGCTGCGCCTTCTTGAGCCAGAAGGCGAGTCAATTCTTTGCGTTTTGCGCGTTCTGCCCGGTATTTGGCGAATCGTTCCCGCCGGCTGGAGGTCGTACTGCCTGCTTCCTCGGGATAGCTGGTCAACCCGGTTAATTGCTCCGCGGTATAGCGTTGGGCGTCTGCTTCGAAGTGTGGTTCCTGGTCTCGCGGTTCCCCAAGCAATACAATCGCACCAGCCAGCTTGCCCCGGTACCGCTCGAAATCTTCCTCGTCAAGAGAGATGACCAGTGGTTGGCCGGACACCACCCCGATCGTTCCCGGCGTCCAGGCTTTGGGATGAGCGATGATATTCACATAATGCGGCTCCAGCATCTCCCCCGAATACCGCTCGATGGACCAGCCCCGGCCAAAAACCCAACTCTCCAGGTGGGCGTTTTCCAACCCCCATTCACTCAGTTGATAACGGCACCACTCCGCGGCACTTTTATAATTCGGCGAACCGGTTAGCCGGGGGCCGTGCACGTCGGTTAAGTAGCCGAGGGTTTCCATCACCTGGGAGTTATTAAGCCCTTCCTGCTTGATGCGGGTGACCATTTGCAAATCGACAGGTTCATCAGCAAGAACGGGGTAGAGCAATATAAACAGGAACGCCAGAATTGCCCTGCCACATCTTTTCATTTCACTCCTCCTGGATATAAAGTGTGTTTTCATATCTTTTTTTCACTACCGTGCACTTTTGTCATTCCCGCATGTTCCCCGCTTAATACCTGCGGGGACAAGCTTTAGCGGGAATCCAGGAAAAATCAAGCCTATGGATGCCCGATTACTACATTCGGGCATGAC
>WYBG01000452.1 GCA_011526015.1 Deltaproteobacteria bacterium
CCGCTTTCGCGCATAGGCGTAAACCTATGGGATTTGCGGTCAAGAGTGGGGGTTAAAACCCCCAGTTTCAAGGGCGTTTTCCTTATCCCCGACATAAATGTCGGGGCAATTCATTTGAATAGCCCCGCGATTTATCGCGGGGTTAAGCTAAATTTGCCCAAAATGAAGGGGTTTTAACCCCGATTCACGGCTTCGCTCGCTTAGGTTTACGCCTATGCGCGAAAGCGGGAATCCACTATTTCTGCTGAGTTTATGGATTCCCACTTTCGTGGGAATGACACCATACACTTCTCTAAACAGCATTAATCGTTTAGGACTACCTAATACTTAAACTCCTGGCCCCTGTTCACGGCAATGTCTTTCGGGAAATAGCGGTTATAGACCAGGTCGCTGAATTCCAGGGCTTCTTTGGAGTAGGGATTGATCCCCTGCTGGAAAAAATAGCTGTCGATCAGGTTGGAAGCGTGCTTCCAGTTAGGGGTGTTGTTCATTAAACTGAGGAACTCCAGGAATTTCTTTTCTTTCTTGCTGAAAATTTTCTTGATGAATTTCTTGCGCTGTTTGGGAGAGATCAGCCGGGTGATATCTTCCAGGTGGTCTCCGCGCATTTTCTGTCCCACCAGGTCCGCCAGCTGCTCTGCCGCGGAAGCCCGCGCGGCAATCGTTTCCGCCGTGGCCGCCGCTGCCGGTTGCTCTTCTTCCTCTTCGTACTCTTCTTCCTCCGCTTCTGGCTCCACTTCCGCGGGGATTTGCACTTCTTCCGAAACGGAGATGGATTCCACCTCCACTTTCGGTTTTTCTTTCTCGATGTCGGCGATTTCCTCGACCGTTACTTTCTCTTCCGCGCGGGCCTTGCGCAGTTGCCGCAGGGTTTTGCCGGTGCGCAGGATTTGCTCCAGGTCGGAAATTGAAATATCCTTGCTTCCTTCCTGTCCCTGGCGTTCGATCAACGCGGCAAAACCATCCAGATTCCGGTCTTTCAGGATCACCAGCAGCATCTTGATATCCAGGGTGTCGGTGGGCGCGGGGCGGCCTTCGTTCACAAAATTGTTGATGGTCTTTACCGTTTGCAGCACCGTTTCTACCGGGCTTTTGGCATAGACCTGCCGGTCGATCCCGCTAATCAGTTCTTCGAATTGGGATTGGGAAATCTGGCGGAGATATTTCAAATTGAAATAATCCGTGAGAGCGTCTTTATAATACTGGAATTTGTCAAAATACTTCAGCATGTCGTACACTTCGATGGTGCTAACTACGAAGTTGTCTTTGAAGAGGAACTGGGTAAGGGTTTGGTGGGGGCGGATGAGGTAGTTTGCCTCCAGTTTGATGGCCCGTTCCAGCAGGCGGTTGAACTGGTTGATATGGAAAGTGGCGGTCTGTTTCAAGACGTCGAAGATTTTGTCGATCAGCACCTGCACTTCCGGGGTCTGGTAATCGAAGCGTTCGCTGGCGCTGAACTTTTCCGCTTCTTCCCGGATCCACAATTCCACTTCCTGGTCGAAAAAGTGTTTGATGGAAGCGGGAATATTGCGGGTAAAAATGTACGCCAGGGGGATGCGCTCCATTCCCGGTTGCACCACTTCCTTGCGTATCTTTTGAATGATATTCTCGATGATCTGGTCTAACATGCCAAAACTCCGTGGATATAAATGGATTCGTTAAACAATAGTACTTTACCTTCCCTTTAGCGCCGCCGGGGAAATTCCCCAATAAGAATCGGCGAAGAACGGAGCAAGCTTCAGTTCGATTTTAAAAAAGTTGCCGTTGAGCGTGGCGCCTGGAACACGATGCACGGTTTTCGAATGTCCGGCATCTGCTGAAGCGCCGGGTCAGGAATTGCGCTGATAGAACAGGATTTGCTGCAATGCTTCCTGCGCCGCCCGGTCGATCCCCACCAGCAGCGCCCGTTTGAGCAGGCTCAAGCCCATGCAGATATCCTCCAGGCGGGGAATGGCGGCTAGGTCCGGCAGGTAGCTGTAATCGATCCCGCCGAAACAGTTCACCCCCATGCCTAATTTGGCCGCGGCCAGGGCGGCGGAGCTGAGTTTGTCGAACTCGACCAGCTCTTCATTCGAGTCCGCAGCCTTGGTAATTTCGCTGCAATCGAAATCCACGTAATCCAACTGAATGCGGTTCAATTGCTTGATGAGGTTGATCTCCGGGTAACACAATACCGCCACGGAGATGTTATTGGCGTGAAAATCCGGCAGAATGCCGGGAAGCTCATCATCGATGGCGTTAGCGGAAAGGGGCATAACCTTCAGCGGCTCCAGCTTGCCCACCTCCACAAAGGTGACCATATCCGGGTTGATGGAAAGCGCCATTTTTACGGATTGGGGGTCCGGCGGAATGCGCACATTCAAGAAGGTTTTGTGCAGCTTTTTGAGCAGTTGGGCGTCGCGCTCCTGGATGCCTTTCTGGGTGTCGGCCAGGGTGAGGCTGATGCCCCGTACGCCGGCGACTTCGCACAGCAGGGCATATTGCACCGGATCGAAATCGCTATCCTGCAGCGCGTAACGGAGGGAAGCCACTTCATCAATCGATACCGTCAATCGTTTCATAACCCGTTCTCTTCCCGGTTATTTCGTTTCCCAAAAAACCAAATATAAAGAAATATAGTAAATTTGGCGAAATAATTTGCGGGTTAAAAAAATTTATCGGGTGGGGAATAACCGTGATATGGTGTTCCAGTGTTATAGTGCGCAGGTGTTATGGTGTTTTAGAACCTGATCGCCTAATTCTACTTTAAGACTTTGAGGGGAAAGCGCAAATGTGAAAGCTTATCAAGCTTCTGACATCCCCCTGCCCCCCTTCAAAGGGGGGATTCCGGCGTACACGCTTCAATTTCCCCCCTTTGAAGGGGAGTAAGGGCTTCGTCGTGAGCTCAGCCGAACGGGGGATGTCAAATAGCTGCAAACGATCTCCAAATATTGAATTCTCCAATAAACTTTTAAAGTCTTAAATTAGAACTAACCAGCGCACTAAAACACCATAACACCCAAACACTCTTCACCCCGGTATTTCATCCTTCCAGCGGGAAATCCGCCATTTTCCATCCCGTTTGACGAAATCGAAGATCACCACCCCGATCAGGGCGGGAATGCTGCTTCCCCCGTCGAGGGTTAATGTAAAGGTGATAGTGTAGGAAGTGTCGGTGGAGGCAGGAGAAGGATCGGGAAGGGGGCGGTTGCCCCAGGTCAAGTCCAGGGTATTGAAAAAACGAAACATTCTCCCGGTGGTTTTCAATTCCTGGTCCCTGCCCCAGACAATCGGCTCGGGCGGGGTGACGTTAAAATTTTCGCTGATGAAGATAAAGGCGGAATCCAGCAGCTCGCTGTACACCAGCGAATCTTTAAAGGTATAGGCATACTGAAAATTTTGCAGCACTTTATCGGGGGTGTCCTGGTCGGTCAGGGGCGCGTCTCCTTCGCCGTTTTCCGCCTCACCGGGAGCAAACGGGTTGTTGCAGGCCAGCGCCGCCAGTAGCCCGATGATAAATGGCAAGCTCCGGAAAAAAAATCGCATAAAAGGATTTTCCTGGTTAACGGAGATCGTGCTATCGAATTTGCATCGTTCTGTTTTTGTCTTATAAAATGAACCAAAGGCAATGTAACCCGCTTTCAGCGCTTTGTCAATATCGGATATTCGGTTCAAACATTTAGCGTAAAAGCGGCGAGGGAAAATTGCGTATTTCGCTTCTCTTAGACAACTTCCTCTGCTCGCACCATCGCCTCCAACTGTTTTTCTAACTCCGTTCCCATCTGCCGCCGCGGGGTTACTACCTCCAACTCCAGGTAGTATTCGCAGCGGTCGATGATTTCCCCAACCATTACCCCGGCCGCGGCATAGCCGAACGCGCCGGTCGAAATTTCCAACCCCACTAACCCCGGCAATGCAAACCCCAACCCCACCCGCAGCAGGCTTAGCAATGGCCGGGCGGGACGGCCCTGCTTTTGAAAGCGTATTTTCCGGTGGGCGTACAGCCCCAATTTTACCAATCCCGCCAGGCCGAAGAGCAGCCCGTTCCCGGAAAAAAGCCCCGCCAGGCAGAGGCCGGTGAGCAGAACGCCGGCGCTGTGCCAGGAGGGCGTCAGGCCGGGTTGGGGGATTACCCGGTACACCTTATCAATCGAAAACAGCGCTGCAAACCCCGCCAGCGCCGCCATCCCGCCGATGAGTTTGCTGCCCGGCCACACCAGCAGGTACAGCGCCGCCAGTCCCATGAAAACGGAGAAAAAAATGATCTCCCGGCTCAGCCAGGAGTTGCGCCAGTTCAAAATGGCCCGCCAGGCGCGGAATTTCTTGCCCAGGTGAATTGTGCTCAATCCCATCCCGGCGGCGCCGGCGGCCAAAAACGCCCAGGGATTCACGGCAACGCCGGAGAGCAGCTTTGCACCGGCCATCCCCGCCAGCGCCGCGGCGATCAGGGTAAACGCGGCCAGGGTCCACTCGGATTTCAGGCCGATTTTCGTCGCAGGCGCCCTCGGCGAGGGCGGGGAATTCCCGGAACGGTCGCGCAGGCTCGCCATCACTTCTCCCGCGGGCGAAGCGCTGTATTCCGGCGCCCGGGTTCCCTCCCGCAGGGGAATGAAACGGATTGCCGGGCGAATGCCGGTCTCCGGGAAGCCGGGGATGGAGCCGGTATTCCCGTTCTCCGCGTATTCGCCGATTTGCAGCGCCCCGGTGGGGCAGAGCGCCACGCAGGCCGGCTCCAACCCCTCTTGCAGGCGATGGTTGCAGAAGGTGCACTTCTCCATCACCCCCGCGGCGGGATTGAACTTCGGGGCATCGTAGGGGCACACCCAGGAGCAATACTTGCAGCCGATGCAGGCGTCCTGCGCGATGATCACCGCCCCGGTGGCGGGGTCCCTGGAATAGGCCAGCGCCGGGCAGTATTTCATGCAGGGCGCATCCAGGCAGTGGTTGCAGGCCAGGGAGAGGTGAAACAGCGGGATGGCGGGATAGCGCGCCTCATTGAAGGTGTGAATCTCCCGCCAGGGGCGCTGCAGCGCCAATTCGTTCTCGATGAGGCAGGCAACCTGGCAAGCCTGGCAGCCGGTGCATTTGTTCAAATCGAAGATAAAGCTGTGTTGCATGCTCAGGTTCCAGCTCAAATAAACGTTTGTTGATTATTGACCCACCGTTCGGCTGAGCTCACGACGAAGCCCCTAACCCCTCCCAGGAGGGGAATTTCGGAGGTTCTTGCGCGGTCTATCCGGCGTCAACTGGGAGAACTCCCCTCCTGGGAGGGGTCGGGGGTGGGTTCTCACTCTGCGCGCTCTTTCTCCACTTCCACTAAATTATCATGAAACGCCGCCCCGTAGCCCATGTCGGTTTCCCGGCCATAGGAGAGGAAATTCACCGCGCCCCCTTCAGCGATCCACCAGCCGTTGGTCACTGCCACGCAGCCGGGTTTGAGGCCGAAATCCAGCCGCGCCGGCAGGCGCAGCTCCCCGCGGTCGTTGAAGATGCGCACCCTCTCCCCATCGGCGATGTTGCGCAAGCGGGCGTCCCCCGGGTGGATGGCAATGAAGGGCGCGGGGCTGACCTGGCGGATCATCTGCAAATTGTTGAACTGGGAGTGGATGCGGTTTTTGGTGTTGGGGGTCATAAAATAGAGCGGGTATTTCTGCGACTGCGGCGATTCCCGGCGTAACGACTCCTGCGGCTCGAAATAGTCCGGCAGGGGATCCACGCCCCAGCGCCGCGCCGCTTCCTGCGAATAGAGCTCGATTTTGCCCGAGGGAGTGGGGAACGCCAAATCGGAAAAAGCGATCTCCTGGTGCCCCGGCGCAATCAGCGGCCCCTCGCGCAGTTTTTCCAGGGTGAGTTC
>WYBG01000453.1 GCA_011526015.1 Deltaproteobacteria bacterium
GCGCATAGATTTCCAACCGCCCCAACAGCATGGTCATGCTGAAAATCCACTTCCCGGCCGTGGGAATATGGTTGAAATTGCCCATGGAGCCGACCTTTCCCAGTCCCGGGCCCACGTTCCCCATGGTTGCCACCGTTCCCGAAAAAGCCTCCAGCGCGTCGGTTCCCACGGCAATCAGCAGTACCGTGGCGATGAATACTACTCCCAGGTAAATCGCAATATAGAGAATGGCGCTCTCCACCACCTCTTTGCCGATAGACCTCCCCTCCAGCGTAATCGGAATAACCCCCCGGGGATGCTGCAACTGTTTCATCTGCCGCCGGAACGCTTTTCCCAGGAGCACGATGCGATCCACTTTGATACCCCCGGAAGTGGAGCCGGCGCAGGCGCATTGCAAGGTAAAAAAGATCAGCAGCACCTGTGCGAGCGCCGGCCAGACCGAGCTGTCCGCCGTGGCAAACCCCGTGGAGGTGCCCACGGAAGCGATCTGAAAAGCGGCGTAGCGCAGCGCTTCCGGGAAATTATGGTAATGGGAGCCGTACATACTGGCGGCGGAGATCAAAATCCCGATCCCCATGGAGATGAGGTAATAGCGCACGAAGGGAGAATTGAACAGGCTGCGGAAATTCCCCGCCGCGGCGGAAAACAGAACCCCGAAATGGATGCCGGAGAGGATCATAAAAACGATTACCACAATTTCGATGGGCAGGCTGTGGTAATAGGCGATGCTGGCGTTTTTGGGCGAAAATCCCCCGGTGGCAATGGTTCCGAAAGAATGAGTGAGGGCGTCGAAGAGGTTCATCCCGAAGATCATCAATAAAATCGTTTCCGAAACCGTCAACCCTAAGTAAATAATCGCCAGGATACGCACCGCGTGTTTGGCGCGGATCTGGAAATTATCCATTGCCAGGGACGACATTTCGCTCTGGTAGAGCACCCGGGCGCTCTCCCCAATGAAGGGGAGGATCGAAAGCACGAAAATGATGATTCCCATTCCTCCCAGCCAGTGGGTCATGGAGCGCCAGAACAGGATTCCTTTCGGCACTGCTTCAACATTGGTCAGAATAGAGGATCCCGTGGTGGTAAAGCCGGAAACGCTCTCGAACCAGGCGTTCGTGAAAGTAAACTCCACTCCCCAGAGAAAATACGGCAGGGCGCCTAACAGACAGGATAACAGCCAGCTCGCTACCACCACGACCAATCCCTCGTTATTGGTAATATTTTCAACCGGGGGAACAAAGATCAGGGGAAACACCCCGAAGAGCGCGGCGATCAGGCCGCTGTAGAGCAAAATGATGAAGGATCTCTCGGCGTACATCAAAGATACCGCTGCGGAGAGCAGCAACGCCAGGGCATTCAACAAAAGAATGTACCCGATATAGCGAAATATTACGTGCAGGCGCATGATCAATCCCTCGGTTTTCCGGCCCGGGAGACCAGGGTCATAACCAGGTTGCCCAACTCTTTCAGTTCATCGTTGGATTCCACTTCCACGTCAAAAGGCCGGTGTTCTTCCAAAAATTGCTCGATGCCCCGGGCGATGCGGATGACCGGGCTGACCACGTAATAGTTGACGAAGAAATTGAACAATAGGGAAAACACCAGGGCGGCGATCATGGCGATGATACCGGGAGTGATGGCGCGGTTGGCCCGCTCCCGCACCTCGGTGGCGGTTTTATACATGGCGCTGCTGTTGACTTCCATCAGCGCGTTTACCGCCGCTTTGGCCTCCAGAAAAGCCCGGTGAACCTCCCCGAAATACCAGTCCAGGTTCCCCTCCTTGTAGGTGGACACGATCGGCTTCTCCCAAAGGCTTTTATAGAGGCGGTAACGCTGCGCGATGGAATCGGTATAAGCCTGTTCCCCGGGGATGGTAAGGTTGCTCCTGGCCATCTGCAAAGCGGCGCTGAAGCTGCTATCCGCGGCGTTCAAAATGGTTCTTCCTTCCTGCCATTTGCCGAGCAGGAGCAGCAGAATGGCGCTGTCTTCCCTTTCCAAACTTTCTAACATCATTTTAGCGGCCTGGATGCTGCGGTAATTTTCGCGCAGCAGCTTCTGGCCGGATTCGCCGATAGCGCTCAGCTCGTAAATCGACCATATCCCGGCCAGGAAGAGCATCAGCGCCAGGGCCAGGAAGCCGGATAGAATTTTAAGCCTTAAACCCATAACTTACCTCGACTTTTATGCAGTAAGCAGTAGGCAAGTAGGCAGCCAATGTCGTTTAGTTAAGGGAAATCGCGCTTAAAATGTCATTTCCGCGAAGGCGGAAATCCAGAGATTCAAGGGGTTATAGATTCCCGCTTTCGCAGGAATGACAACCATAAATAGCTCAACTAAACGACATTGACTGCCTATCGCCTACTCGCCTACCGCCTACTTGCCTACTGCCTGCCCGCTGCGTTCTCGCAAAGCCAGAAAAATTTCCGCCACCAGGCGGTGGCCCGCTTCGTTCCAGTGGCAATCCCCGGGAATGTAGTAGCGTTCGATCATTTTTAGCCGCTCTTGCGGGGTATTGCCTTTCACAAAATATGGAAAATAGTTGATGAAACGCACCTTCCGTTCCCGGCACCACGCTTCCCAGTAAGAAACCTGGAGGGAGTGCAAATCCCCGTGAAATATCTGATCCGGCCAGGGATAGACCGCCACGGTCAGCAGGATGCCATATTCTTGAAGCAGCCGGCGCAGTTTCTCCATGTAAAAAGCCATTTTTTCCAGCCCTTCCCGCCCGAATTCTTCATACAAGGCGGAATCCATGGTCCAAAGGCTTCTTTTCCAGTTAACCGCATATTGCCGGGTCAGTCTCTCCGGTTCGGCCATAAAGGGGTCGCGTATGGCTCTCAAAATCAGGAAGGTTACGATAGTGTTGTTGCGAATCCGCTTTTGCAAATCCGGCTTCGCAGCGGCTGAGGCGAGGCGGGATTCGTAATCCGTTTCGCGAACGCTGCCGGTTGAGTCCAAATAGTACATTTTGGCTTCATTTTCCGGATCGTTGACGTCAAGGAAAACAACCAGTTCATCGAAGCGGAAAGAACGCTCCTCTAACAGGTATTTGATTTTCCGCCAGTAGATGATCGGCGAGTAGGACACCGCCGCGGCGTTGAAGACTTCGATGTCCTCCCGCGACAATTCCCGCTCGATAATGCCGGCGAAGGTAGCGGGGTATTCCACCCCGATCCCTTCGGTAAAAGAATCGCCGATGAAAACGATGCGCTGGTTTGGGGAAGAAAGCTCCACCCGGCGGGCAGAGCGGTCTTTGAATCCCAGGGAATTGGTGCGGATACGATATTGCAGGGGACCCCAGCGCGCATCGTCGAATTCCGCGCCGGGCGCCAGGCCATGATGGTACTCCTTGGAAGGGACGCGATACCTTCTCTCGCTCGCCGCCGCCTGGCCCTTATAGCGCGAAGGCCAGGAATATCCGTAGACGAGCTTGTAAATATTAGCGGCCGCGACGTCCATTGCCAGGAGGGCAACCATGTTGAATATGGCAAAGAACGCTCCCGGGCGCCGCTGAAACCAGAATGGTTTATTAGGATCAGCCATTGGCGCATCAAACAGGGCAAAATTGTTAGCAGTTCATTCGGGTGGGAAGTTAATACGCCGGAAGGTAAAAACCATGAAAATTGTTTTTGAAGCAAGAACTCCCGGTGCGCCATAGGCGCCAAGCGAAGAGGAGCGCAGGATGAAATTCCCCGCTTTGATAATAAGGGGACAGCGCCGTGGCGCGTCCGGCGAACGACGCCGGGGGGGGCGAAGCCGCGAAACTCCCCCAACCCTTAAATCACTGCGTCCGGAGCCTTGCCATCAGGCTGTGAACACTGATATAGACCGCGGGGATCAATACCAGGGTAATCAAGGTGGAGACGGTAAGGCCGCCGATAACCGCCCGGGCCAGGGCGGCCTGAATTTCCCCGCCGGGGCCGCCGCCGAAGGCCAGCGGCAACATGCCTAACACCGTGGTGGAAGCGGTCATCATAATGGGGCGCAGGCGCAGGCGGCCGGCCTGGACCACCGCCTCGGCAACTTTTAGATTCTGCTCCCGGCGCATCAGGTTGATATAATCCACCAACACGATGGCGTTGTTCACCACGATGCCGATAAGCATTACGATTCCCATCAGGCTCTGAATATTCAGGGAAGTGCCGGTGAGCAGCAGGGTCGGAACCACCCCGATGATCGCCAGGGGAACGGAAACCATCACGATGAGCGGGTCCACGAAACGCTCGAATTGCGCCGCCATCACCATATAGATCAGGATCAACGCCATGATGATGGAGAGGGTGAAATCGCCCCGGGCTTTCTGCTGTTCCTGGTACTCCCCGCTGAACACCAGCGAAAAGCCATCCGGCAGGGTAATTTCGCGCAACTGGTTTTGAAGTTTTTCGATAACGTCGCCTAACGCCGCCCCGCTTTCCAGATTGGCGGTGATGTAAGTAACCCGCTGGCCGTCAACCCGTTCGATGCTCGTGGGGCTGCGCCGGCGCTCGCTGCGCACCACCGCGGAAACCGGCACGATCTGCCCGTTTCCGGCGCGCACCGAAACATTGCCCAGGTCCAGGGTGCTCAGGCGGTCCTCCGGCTGGAGGCGCACCACAATGGGGAATTCTTCCCCGCCTTCGCGGAAGGCCCCGGCGCGGCTTCCCCCCACGTTGGTCTGAATCACCCCGGCAACCTGGCTGACCGATAATCCCAGGTTGGCGATTTTTTCCCGGTCAACGATCAAATTTTGTTCCGGACGCCCTTCCCGGCGGCTGGTGCGAACGTCCGCAATCTCCGGCGCCCGCTCCATAATTTGTATGATACTCTGCGCCAGTTGATCCGCCAGATCCAGGTCGTATCCCCGCAATTCCAATTGCAGCGCCTGCCCCTCGCCGGAGCCGAACAAACGCCGCAGGATTCCGAGGCCGGACTGCGCTTCCACGCGGATCTCCGCGCCGGGAATCCGGCCGGCAACGTTTTGCCGGATTTGATCCGCCAGCACAAAACTGTCCATGGTGCGCTCATTGGCGTTGTAAAGCGCAAGCTCCACTTCTGCGTCGCCGGGACGTATTTCAATGGTCATGTGCTTCACCTGGTCCATCGGGGTGGTCTCGCGCACGATTCGCTCCAGTTCATGGAGGTATTCGTTCATCACCGCGATATTGGTTCCCTGGGCCATCTCCAGATCCACGTCGATCTCATCCGCGTCGGTTTGGGGAGCGAGCTCTACCGGCAGCAGCGGCCAGAGCGACAAGGTAATTATCAACAGGGCGCCCACTACCGCATAGAGCCTTTTTCGATGCCGGATCGCAGTTTCCAGCGAGCGGGAATAGGTATTTTCTAACTTCAGAAACCAGCGGCCCAGGCGCGAGCGGGGGTTGTCGGTGGTGTGCTCGCCCTCTTTAACGGTAAGGAAACGGCTGCCAAACATGGGAACCAGGGTGAGCGCCACTAACAGAGAGCAGAGCAGGGCAAACACCACCACCAGCGCCAGCTCTCTGAAGAGCATTCCGGAAACGGTTTGCATGAACAAGACGGGCAGAAAAATGACCATGGTGGTGAGCGTGGAAGCGATAATGGCGCCGGTAACCTGGCGGGTTCCGGTGAGGGCGCTGTCCTCCAGGTTCCGCCCGTTTTCCCGCAGCCGCACCATATTTTCCAGCACCACGATGGCGTTATCGACGATCAGGCCGATTCCCAGCGCCAGCCCCCCGAAACTCATCTGGTTCAGGGTGAGTTTGTTGAAATAGAGCAGGCCGAAGGTGGCAATAATGGAGATGGGAATGGAAAGGGCAATGATGAAGGTGGTGGAGCCGTTGCGCAGGAAAATATATAAGATGAAAATAGCTAACAGCCCGCCCCAGATCGCCGATTGCTTCACGTTATCAATCGAGTTTTGAATGAATTCGCTCTGGTCGATCACCATGAACAGTTCCAGGTCATTGCGCTCGCGGTTGATCTGCTCCATGACCGCCCGGGCTTTTTCCGCCACGGCCACGGTATTGGCGCCGGATTGCTTGCGCACCCCTAAGCGCACCATCGGCCGCCCGTCGATCTGCACCAGGCGGTTTAAATCTTGATACCCGTCCACCACCTCGGCCACGTCGCGCACGCGGATGGGCTGGCCGTCGATGACGGTGATAATGGTATTGGCGATTTCATCGAGCGACTGGTACTCCCCGCGGGTGCGCACGTACATGTCGCTGAGGCCCTCGCGCAGGTCCCCGCCGGGAAGGGTAACGTTCTCCCGCAGCAAGGCCTGCTGCACGTCCGCGGCGGAAAGCCGGCTGGAGGCCAAACGATCCCGTTTGAGCCGCACCTGGATTTCCCGGTACACCCCGCCCCAGACGTCCACCGAGCCGGCCCCGGGAATCTGCTCGAAACGCTGGGAAATTTCCCGCTCCAGGATGCGGGTGAGTTCCTCCATATTGCGAGCCGATTTAGCGCCCAAAATCACCACCGGGAAATTATCCGGATCGAATTTCCAGATCCGCGGCGATTCCACCTCCGGGGGAAAGTCGTCGCGAATGCGGTCTATAGCCGCCCGCACGTCGTTGGCGGCTTCATCGATATTGGTTCCCTGGGCAAATTGCAGGGTGACCCGGCTTTCTCCTTCTTCGGAGCGGGAACGCACTTCTTCCACGTTGGGCACACCGGCGACGGCGTTTTCCACCCGGTCGGTGATGATGTTTTCGATCTCTTCCGGCCCCACGTTAGGGTAGTTGGTTCTGACGGTCAACTGGGGATACTCGATCTGCGGGAGCAAATCGACCGGGAGAAAGCGAAATCCCATCATTCCCAGCACAATGATGATCAGAAACACCATGGTGGTGGCGATGGGACGGTGGACCGCTATTTTGGTGATGTTCATATTTCGTTACCTTTTGTGTTCAAATGTTCGGGTGTTCAGGTGTTCGGGTTTCCTTAGCACATGAACACATTAGCACTACTCTTCTACCGTGACATGTGGGTGGACGGCTCGCCGGAGAGGGTATCTTTTGCCGCCTCCTGCTGGCGTTTTATCACTTCCAGCATTAGATCCTCGTGCTGCAAACGCTGAAGCTGCTCTACCCGTTCCCACTTCACCGGGCGAACCCGGGCCTCGCCGGACACGCCTCCCAGGAGATTCTGCCCGATGGTTACAACCCATTTCCCCCGCTCCACCCCGCGAACCCCGGCTTCCATCCGGCCTTTGGCGACCACTTCCACCGGCGTGAAATCAAAAGTGACCGGGGCGGTGAGCGGTACAGGCTCGTCTCCATTCAGCTTTCCCGTGCTTACCGGCTCCCGGTCCAGCGAAGCCTGGCTGACATACACACCGGTGACGCCGGTGGCCGGATGTTCATAGAGGGCGCCCAGGGGAACCAGTGTGGCCTGCTCGCTTTCACCGTAGTAAACATCGACGGTGACGAACATGCCCGATTTCAGGTATCCATCGGGGTTGGGCAGGTCGATTTCGGCGACGGTGCTGTGGGTCACCGGGTGCAGGAAGGGCGAGATACGGGAGAGAGACGCCGCCAGGATTCCCGATAGGGTGTTGGAAGCATAGATTTCCGTTCTCTGGCCCTCTTCGATGTAATTGAGCATCACGTCCGTCAACACCACTTCCACCTGCACGTTATCCAGTTGGCCGAGGGTAAACAGGCGAACCCCGGCGCTCACCAGCATCCCCACTTCCGCGTTGCGGTTGCCCAAGCTGCCGGCAACCGGGGCGCGGATGACCGTTTGCGAGAGCGCCTCTTCCCGTTCTTCCATGGTAGCCCGGGCCTGCTCCACCCGGGCTTTGCCCAGGTCCACGTCTGCTTCTGCGGAGATAACCCGGGTGCGGATGGTTTCCAATTCGGTGGAGCTGATTAATCCCTGCGCCGCCAGGGTTTCGCTGCGCTGCAATTCCGCCTGAATTTCCGTCAACTGCGCTTCCGCCTGGCGGAGTTGCGCTACGGTGATCTGGTAGCCGGCGCGGGCCTGTTTTAAACGCTCCTGAAACTCCTTATCGCGGAGGCGCACCAGCGGCTGCCCCCGCTCCACGGCGTCGCCGTTTTGAACGTACACGGCAACAATCGCGGCGCTGATTTCGGGGTAAATTTCCACCTGGTTCTTCGCTTTCACCACCCCGCTCAGGCGCTGGGTCAAGGGCAGGCTTCCGTGCCGCGCCTGTACCGCCTCCACGGCGGGAACCACCCGGTTGCTGCGGTTCTCCATGGATTCGGATCTACAGGAACACCCGGCCAGCAGCAATCCCGCGCCGATCAAGCCCAGAAAAAGAATTACACTTTTAGAATATTTGCAAATATTTCGACGATGTATTTTCATCCGGTATCTCTAAGAAGCTGTTTTAAAAGTTGCCATGAAGGCTCAAAGACACAAAGAAGCCACAAAAAACATCAAAAGTCTTAGTGAAATCCTGGTGTCTTTGGGTCTTAGTGGCGAAAATTTAGACTTCTAAAA
>WYBG01000454.1 GCA_011526015.1 Deltaproteobacteria bacterium
GCGCATAGATTTCCAACCGCCCCAACAGCATGGTCATGCTGAAAATCCACTTCCCGGCCGTGGGAATATGGTTGAAATTGCCCATGGAGCCGACCTTTCCCAGTCCCGGGCCCACGTTCCCCATGGTCGCTACGGTTCCTGAAAAAGCATCTAAGGCGTCGGTTCCCACGGCGATGAGCAGCAGGGTGGCGATAAATACTACCGCCAGGTAAATCGCAATATAGAGAATGCTACTCTCCACCACCTCTTTGCCGATAGACCTTCCGGCCAGGGTGATCGGGATAACCCCCCGGGGATGCTGCAACTGTTTCATCTGCCGCCGGAACGCTTTTCCTAATAACACGATGCGATCCACTTTGATGCCCCCGGAAGTGGAGCCGGCGCAGGCGCATTGCAGGGTAAAAAAGATCAGCAGCACCTGGGAGAGCGCCGGCCAGACCGCGCTGTCCGCCGTGGCAAAGCCCGTGGAGGTGCCCACGGAGGCGATCTGAAAAGCGGCGTAGCGCAGCGCTTCCGGGAAATTGTCGTATTGGGAGCCGTACAGACCGGCGGCGGAGATCAAAATCCCGATCCCCATGGAGATGAGATAGTAGCGCACGAACGGAGAATTGAACAGGCTGCGGAAATTCCCCGCCACGGCGGAGAACAGAACCCCGAAATGGATGCCGGAGAGGATCATAAAAACCATTACCACCATTTCGATGGGCAGGCTGTGGTAATGGGCGACGCTGGCGTTTTTGGGCGAAAATCCCCCCGTGGAAACGGTGGCGAAAGCATGGGTGAGCGCGTCGAAAAAGTTCATCCCGAAGATCATCAATAAAATCGTTTCCGAAACCGTTAACCCTAAATAAACAATCGCCAGAATGCGCACCGCCTGTTTGGCGCGGATTTGGAAATTGTCCATTGCCAGGGGCGACATTTCGCTCTGATAGAGCACCCGGGCGCTCTCCCCGATGAAGGGCAGGATCGATAGCGCGAAAATAATGATGCCCATTCCCCCGATCCAGTGGGTCATGGCGCGCCAGAACAGGATTCCTTTCGGCACGGCTTCAATATCGGTTAGAATAGAGGAGCCGGTGGTGGTAAACCCGGAAACGCTTTCGAACCAGGCGTTCGTGAAGGTAAACTCCGCTCCCCAGAGCACGTAGGGCAGGGCGCCCAACAGGCAGGATACCAGCCAGCTCGCTACCAGAATGATCAATCCTTCGTTATTGGTAATATTTTCCGTCGGGGGAACAAAGATCAACGGAAAAACCCCAAACAACGCTGCAACGAAACCGCTGTAGAGCAATATGGCGAATGCTCTTTCGGCGTACAGCAGGGACACCGCCGCGCAGAGCAGCATTGCCAGGGCATTCAACACAAGAATATAACCGGTATAGCGAAATATCACGTGCAGGCGCATGTTTAACCTCGCGGTTTTCCGGCCCGGGAGACCAGGGTCATTACCAGGTTGCCCAACTCTTTCAACTCATCGTGGGATTCCACTTCCACGTCAAAAGGCCGCTGTTCTTCCAAAAATTGTTTGATGCCCCGGGTGATGCGGATGACCGGGCTGACCACGTAATAGTTGATGAAGAAATTGAACAGCAGGGAAAACACCAGGGCGGCAATCATGGCGATAATGCCGGGGGTGATGGCGCGGTTCGCCCGCTCCCGCACCTCGGTAGCAGTATTATACATGGCGCTGCTGTTGACTTCCATCAGCGAATTGACCGCCGCTTTGGTGTTCAGAAAAGCCCGGTGAACTTCTCTGAAATACCAGTCCAGGTTTCCTTCCTTGTAGGTGGAAACGACCGGCTTCTCCCACAGGCTTTTATAGATTTTGTAGCGCCGGGCAATGGAATCGGTATAAGCCTGCTCGCCGGGGATGGTAAGGTTGTTTTTGGCCATCTGCAAAGCGGCGTTGAAGCTGCTGTCCGCGGCGTTCAAAATGGTTCTTCCTTCCTGCCATTTTCCGAGCAGGAGCAGCAGAATGGCGCTGTCTTCCCTTTCCAGGCTTTCTAACATCATTTTAGCCGCCTGGATGCTGCGGTAATTTTCGCGCAGCAGCTTCTGGCCGGAGTCCCCGATGGCGCTCAGCTCGTAAATCGACCAGATCCCGGCCAAAAAGAGCATCAGCGCCAGGGCCAGGAAGCCGGATAGAATTTTTAGCCTTAAACCCATAACGTACCTCGGTTTTTATGCAGTAGGCAGTAGGCAATCTCGCCTGCTGCTTATGGCGAAGCCCCGGCACAAAGTGCTCCCGTTGGAAAAGAGGTAAACCATCGCTTATCCCACCGCAAAGCGGTTCCTACGGAATAAGGAGCACTTCGCGCCGCGGCTGCCTGCTTGCCTACGGCCTACTTGCCTACCGCCTACTCGCCTACTGCGCGTATGGCCAGAAAAGTCTCCGCCACCAGGCGGTGGCCCGCTTCGTTCCAGTGGCAATCCCCGGGAATGTAGTAGCGTTCGATCATGTTTAGCCGCTCTTGCGGGGTATTGCCTTTCACAAAATATGGAAAATAGTTGATGAAACGCACCTTCCGCTCCCGGCACCACGCTTCCCAGTAAGAAACCTGGAGGGAGTGCAAATCCCCGTGAAATATCTGATCCGGCCAGGGATAAACCGCC
>WYBG01000053.1 GCA_011526015.1 Deltaproteobacteria bacterium
AAAGCGCAAAACTCAGCAACCAACTCGTTCCAAAACTCCTGTTTTGGAACGCAATAATCGTGGAAACTCTGTTTCCGGCCACAAAAAGCGCAGAACTTGCACGCGAAACTGGAGTTTCGCGTGCAAGTACGTTCCCAAAGAGACTTTGGGAACGAGGTTTCGCGGACTTTGTCTCCGACCACGTTTAAGCGCACACTTGCCTCACCCGTAATCCTTTATCCTTTCCCCTTTATCCTTCATCCCTTGTTAGTCTTCACCGGGTGGGCGCGTAGCGGATGATTTCCACCTTCTCCAGGGTCATCAGGCTGCCGCAATCGACCTCTTTCAGCATTTCTTCGATGGCGTTGATGGCGAGTTGGATTTGCTCATCGGTATCCACCACCTCGACCAGGATCGGCAGGTCTTCCGAGAGGCGCAACAGGCGGGCGGTGTGCAGCACCCGGCTGTCCGCCCCGAATCCTTCGATGCCTTTGATGACCGTGGCCCCGGCCAGCCCGATTTCCCGCAGTTTGAGCACGATGGCCTCGAAGAGCGGCTTTCCTTTGTAGCGGTCTCCCTCGCCGATATAAATTCGCAACAACTTCCCCGAACCTTTCATTTCCATGAAGATGCCCCCTCGGGTTTAAATTATATGGCTCTCCCCAGCGCCAGGCCGAGAAACGCCGCCGGAAAGCCCAGCAGAATGCTGAGAGTGATATTCAGAAATGCTTTCATGAACGAACTAATCTGCAAGAGCATGATGGTCTCGTACGAAAAAGTAGAAAAGGTGGTAAAGGCGCCCAGGAAACCGATGGTCAAAAACAGCCTTACATGCGGGTGGAAAATATAGTGTTCGGAAAGGCCCATCACCAGCCCCAGGATCAGGGAACCGGCGACGTTTACCACCAGGGTTCCCAGCGGGAAATCGCTTTGCGTGTGGGCATACGCCCAGCCGGAAACCCAGTAGCGCAGCAGCGCCCCGATAAAGCCTCCCAGGCCGATTGCTAAGAGTTTGATCATTTTCGAAATTTGATTATGAGAATGCACATGATGCACGAAGTTCCCCTGGCATATCACAAGCTTTGCGGGTGGAACGGAAGAGGACCAGGGAAACAAATTTGTGATAGCATCGACTTGGATTTGAAAACAGCAACCGGATAAAAGGATTACTTTTTCAAGGTAAGTAAAATTTTGAATCCCATTTGTTTGAAATGATGATCGTTGGTAAAAGCTTCTTTAAGACTCATTTTATTCATTAGCACAAATGAAGTGCAGTCGGTAAAGGAAAACTGCTTGTCCGAATATTTCTTAAAAAGCTCCCAGGCTTGCTCTTCTTGTTCTTCAGTAATGTGGATCATGGCCGTGATTCGCGATGCCCGAATCTTTTCGCCAAAATCTACCGCAGCAAAATGGCCTACTCTGGCCAATAAACCGGTATAGTTTTCATCCAATATATAATTGCTGGTTATATACTGATACCCGTTCCTTAACAATCTCCTGTTGGTTTTCCAGGCAATTTCATGAAATTGATCTCGTTTACTGTTCAACGCTATCCATCCGTTCGTGTCAACGAAAATCTGTTTCATTTCGGATAACCTTCTCCGTAAATGTATTGATCCGAATTAATCGACAAATCACCCTGGGCCTCGGAGTCATATCCTTCCATTTGAAATACCGGGTCATTCGTTACATCATAATCTTTTTCAGGCTTTGGTAGCTGTGCAATCCACTCTTGAATCAATTCCGGGACAGATTTTCCGAGATAATTGGCTGCCTTCAATAATCGCTGGTAATCCGAATCTTTCAATTCAATGGTGATATTTGCCATTTTACTCACCCTTGTTTGTCATATCCAATTTCTAAAACCGGTTCTAAGCCAATATAATCGCTCAATTGCTCCAGGTGCAACCATTTTAACTGGCAGGGAAATGGCGAATGATAGTTGACATCAAAACCACCCTTCTGAATCTCTTGCCTTCAATTCAGCCGCTTCAAAACCACCCCGCTGGAGGCGGGAACGGTAACGCGGGCGGCGTTGTGTTTCCGGGGCTGCGCCAGGTACACCTGTTTTCCATCTGCCAGGACCTCCCAGCGGCCCCCGGGCAGGGTGATTTGATGATCTACCCGGCGGTTCCCGTTCAGCGCCACCAAAAACGCCTCGCCGGGATAGTTCAATTCATACGCCAGCAGCAGCGAATCCGCGGTCTCGATAAAGCGAAAATGTTCCGGCTCCGCCCGGCGGAACGCGGGATATTGTTTTCGCAGCGCGATCAAATCCCGGTAATATTCCAGCAGTTCCCGGTTCATCTCCGCGTGGCGGAAGTTGAGCCAGTTGGTCTGGTCGTCTTTCTCGTAGCTGTTGTGGTCGATGCGCCCGGCATGGATATCCGGCAAATCCCGTTTGGCGATCACCTTGCTGCGGGCGAACTCCTGGCCTTCGTGCAGCATCACCGCGCCCTGGCTGGTCAGCAACGCCAGCGCCGCCAGCTTGTTCAGCTTGAGCTGCGCGGGGGTTAATTTGGCGTTTTTATCCACGTCGGCGATTTGCTCCTCCTCGCCCACATCGCCCAGGCCGATGCGGATGAAATCCCCCAGGGTGTGGTTGTCGTGCGCCTCTAAATAATTCACCGAATGCGCCACGTCCAGGTACTGCCCCCCAAATTCCCGCGGCGACCCCATCACGTAGCATTGCAGGGATCGGCGGGTATTGCTCCCCTGCCACTCCCCAAAAATGAATCCCCGCCGCTCATCCGTGGGATTCCAGCCCTTGAAACCGTTGCGAAACTGGTCGTTCCAACTCGACCAGCCCTGGTCGGAGAAACCGTTAGGATCGTAGCCCCCGCCGCCCCAGGGTTCCGCGGTGATGAATACCCCCGGATTGACTTTTCGCGCTTCCTGCAAGACCAGCGCCCGGGTTTGCGGGTCGATCATATACCCCAAATCGAAGCGGAACCCGTCGATATGGTATTCCTGCATCCAGTATTTGACGCTTTCCACGATCATGCGCCGGGCCATGGGGCGGGCGGTATTGAAATCGTTGCCGCAGCCGGAAGCCCCGGCAAATTCGCCTTCCGGGGTGAGGTGAAAGTAGTAAAATTTGTCGATGTATTTGAAGCAGTTATGGTCGTATTGCGAGACGTGGTTGTACACAACGTCCATCAGCACCGCGATGCCGCGGCGGTGAAAACCCTTCACCATCTCCTTGAATTCCCGCACCTGCCGGCCCGCGGGCTGAGCCTCGGGACGAAGCCCGTCGCCGCCGTTGTACTCGCCCGGTTTCATAGTTCCGCCGCTGGCGTAGTAGGATTCCGGGGCGAAAAAATAGCTGGTCATATAACCCCAGTGGTTGAAAGCGTAAGGATTCCAGGTGTTGTAAATCCAGGTAGTGGAATCCTGGTAAGGGATTTCGATGTTGCCGAAATCCTGCGCCGGGAGCAGTTCCACCGCGTTCACGCCCAATTTTTGAAGGTATGAAATCCCCCCGGGTTGATTTTCATAAACCAGCCCGGGGTAACTTCCGCGCAGGCTCTCCGGCGCGCCGGAAGAGGGATGGGCGGTCAGATCCCGCAGGTGCATTTCGTAAATCAACAGGTCGCGATGGGGAACATTCAGCCAGGTATCGCCCTCCCAATTGAAATTATCGTCCGGGAGAATGAGGGTTTTTCCGGGGTGAGTGTAGTGGTTTTGAGTGGCCACCGCGCGGCTGTAAGGATCGGC
>WYBG01000455.1 GCA_011526015.1 Deltaproteobacteria bacterium
AGAAACGTAAAGAGAAAAAGGTTTCACAAGATTGGATGACGCGCAACTGATTCAGGCGACCCTGGGGGGAGACGAGCAGGCTTTCAAAACGCTGGTTCAGCGGTACGAATCCCGGGTGGCGGCCACGATTTTCGGCATGTTAGGCAAATGCCCGGAGGCAGAGGACGTGGGGCAGGAGACCTTTATCCGGTTTTACCACAGCCTGGAGAATTTTCGGGGGGAATCCGGCGTGGGAACTTATCTCACCCGCATTGCCATCAACCTCTCCCTGAATGAGTTGAAGCGCCGGAAAAGAAGATCGCTGATATTTTTCCGTAAGCAGGATGGAGAGCAATGGGATATTGAAGATGAAACCGCAAACCGTCCCGCCGGCGGCGGAAAAGAGATCGTGCAGCGCGCCATTCAAGAGCTCGATCCGAAATACCGCGCCGTTATCGTTCTGCGCTTGTTAGAGGGATACTCCACCGAAGAGACCGCCCAGGTATTGAATGTTCCGCTGGGCACGGTGTTATCCCGGCTGTCGCGCGGGCAGCAGCGATTAAAACAACTCTTAGAGCCCTATATGGGGGAGTTGATTTGAAACCACAAATTAAACGAATTACGCTTACACATGGGAATAAGTATGGTACGCCTACAAAGCGCTGAGGATAAGATTACTCTCCCGCGCATGGCCGCGGCAAAAATTCGTGTCATTAGTGAAATTCGTGGTTCAATCACATTGAAAGCAGGCTTATCATTTTAGCCGGAGAGAAAAAATGGATCAGAAAGCCCTGGAATTGCTCTATCGTTCTTTTGACGCCCCGTTGACCCCGGAAGAACAACGGCAATTGCGGGAGGCGCTGGAGAAATCCCGGGAACTGCGGCAAGAACAGGAAGAAATTGCGACGATGCGCCGGGCAGTTTCCCAAAACACCGTCCCGGGGTTTGAACCGTTCTTTGCCGAGCGGGTGATGCGGCGAATTCACGCCGGCGCGGAAACGGGCCGGAAAAGAGGGGAGGATTTTTCCAGCTCTTTAGCGTGGTCATTCCGGCGGATTGCCATGGCCGGGGCAATTGCCGCGCTGTTACTTCTGGCCAATAATATTTACCGGGGCGGGGGAATTTCCGTCAGCGCCATATTTGCCATGCCCCAATTAACCATCGAGGATGCCTGGGCATTGAATAACCCGTTAGAAGGGGAATTGAAATGACAACCAGATCAAAAACAACCTTTATTATTCTGGGCACGTTGATCATCGGGATTGTGGTTGGCTCTTTAGGCAGCGGGATGCTGCGCGAAAGGCGAGTGGAAAAATTCGATAGAATGCGACCGCAGCAGCGATTCGTAGAGGTGATGGAAAATATCATCAAACCTGATAAGGCCCAGCGCGAGGAGATCGAGAAGGTGTTGGAAAAGCGCTTTGAGCATATCGCGCAAATCCGGGAACGGCACGAATTGGAAATGATGTCCGCTTTCGATTCCCTGAGAGTGGAGTTGAACGCGTTATTGACCGCGGAGCAGCTAAAACGCCTGGAAGACCATTTTGAGAAGGGGTCGCAAAAATTTATAAAGCGAAAATTAGACCGCTTGACCGATGTGCTCAAGCTCAGCGAAGATCAACGAAAGCAGATCGAGGAAATCTATCGCCGCTATGAACCGGGTTTTATGGGATTTCGCAGAAGCGCCCCGGCGGATTCGGGTCGAAGCCGGCCTGAGGTAAGCGGAAGGCGCGAAAAGCTCGATGAAGAGATCGAAAAGGTGCTAACCCCCGCGCAGCGCGACAAGTACCGGCAATTCCGGGAACGCCGGGAGCGCCGGGATTTTCCCCTCGGCTCCCCCCCTCCTGCCCCCTTCGGGGAACCGCCTCGCCCCCCGGAAGAGCGGGATTGAAGTGGTTAAATGGCTAAATTGTTACATGGCTGAATGGTTGGGTGGTTGGAGAAATTTTCTTCCCCCCGGAATCCAACCAACCATCCAACCATTTAACCATTTAACAATATAACCATACCCCCCCTCCCAGTCCCCTCAATCCACTACTCATTTTTTAGCAATCAGTTTTTTCAAATCCGACTGGTCCGGTTTCAGCAATTCCTTCACCCGGGCGCTGTTGACGGTAGCGACGATGATATCCCCGATCTCGGTGTTGGCTTCCTCGAAAATGCCTAATTTTTTCATGGACCGGGTCTGCATCTGGTTATCCTCCGTGGGGGTCACGTAATGGATGGAAACCGCTTTGTAACGGTGAATCAAAAACAGTTGCATCAAGGTCATCAGCCGTTTTTGGCGGAATTCCAATTTCAGGGTATTTTGATCCCGAACCGAGAGGATATGCCGCTCCCGGCGGTCCTGAATGGGCGCAAAGATGACGTTGGCCAGCTTGTTCCGGGATTCGTCCAGCACCCGCAATTCCAACAATTCCGATCCCGCCGCCACGGGGCGCAATTGCACCCGCAAAACCGCCTTGATTCCGTAGTGCTTCGCCCACAATTCCAGCCAGCTTTCCAACAGTTTCGGGGGAACCTCGGTTTGCACCAGGTGCTGGAACTGGGTGGAGCCCTTGCCCATGGCCACGGTGGTGGCGGTGCGCCCCGAGGAAGCGGCCAGCGCGCCGTCTAACCGGTCGCCGCCCACCAGGGTCTGGGCGGTTCGATAGGGGGAATCGATCAGCCGGATGCGGCGTTGAATTTTCGCCAGCGCCAGCATTCCATCTTGCTGCAACACGCTGGCGAACTCTTCCGCCGCCAGCCCGTCGATCTGGTGCCCGCCGTAAGTGATGAAGTTGAAAACAAAGCCCATTTTCCCTAATTCTTTGGGGAAATTGCGCATTTGCTCATCGTTCATGCCGGTAGTATCCCAGTTGAACGAGGGGGAGAGGTTGTAAGCCAGCATCTTCTCCGGGTACACCGCGTGGATGGCGTCGGCAAATTCTTTGGCGTCGTGCAGGTCCGCGGTTTTGGTTTCCATCCACAAGATATCCGCATAGGGCGCCACCGCCAGGGATTTGGCAATGGCGTAGGGAATTCCCCCGCGAACCTGGTAGTAACCTTCCGGGGTTCGGGCTAATTCCCAATTCCAGGGAGCGTCGATGCCCATTTGCCGGGCTTGTTTTCGCGCCTCATCATAAGAAGCCTGGCCGGCAAAGCGCTGCCACTCCTCCACGCTCAAATCGAATTTGGCGCCCTCTTCCAGGTGGAATTTCATGCGCTCGGCTACTGCTTCTGCGTAGGTTTTAAGCCCTGCGGCTGCTTCCCAGGTTTCCGCAAATTTGCCGTTCAACTGGTCGAAGGTTTTTTCAAGGCTTAATTCTTTATTCTCCTTCAAGGCGCTGATTTTTTCATCGATCAGGGAAAGCAACCCCGATTCTTTCAACCAGGCGTTCGCAGCCTCATGTTCGGCATCAGTTACTTTATAGAGCAAATGGCCGTTGATCTCCTCGATGCCCTTTTCATAAAACCGCTTCATCATGGCCAGGTAGCAGATTTTATAACCGGGCACTTCCAGGTTGGTGGAGCCTAAAATGAAGGGATGATCGCGCTCGTCGGTGTTGCTGTCCAACAAATTTGCGGCTTCTGCGTCGGTACGCGCCACGATGATCCCGGGTACTTTCATTATATCTAATTGGAAGCGGGCGGTGTTCAGCCGCTTGATCTGCTCATCCGCGGAAACCAGTACCTTGCCGCCCTGGTGGCCGCATTTTTTGGTGCCCGGGCGCTGGTCTTCGATGTGGTAGCCGGAAACGCCCGCTTCCACAAAGCGGCGAATCAGGTTGCGCACCTGGGCGTCGCCGCCGTGCCCGGTATCCGCATCGGCGATGATGAAGGGGCGGTAATCGATTTCCGGGGTGCTCTCGCGCTCCTTTTTACTCATGCGCGCCCGGGCAAAATACTGGTTCTTATCCGCCACCAACAGCGCCCGTACGATCACCTCGGCCTCGTCCGGCACCTGGCTCAAGGGATAGCTGGCCAGATCTGCTCCCTGGTCTTCGGTAGTGGAGCCTTTGGCGGAGGTCGCCCAGCCGCCCAGGTAAATTCCCTTGATGCCCTGGCGCTTCATGGTCACCGCCTGGCCGGGGGAGTAGGGGCCAAAGGTGGTGATCGCCTCGCCTCCAACAAACAGTTCCCTTAGCAATTCATAGAATTCCCGGGAGGCGTTTTTAGCAACGGTGTAATCGCTGTGAATGGTTCCGCGCTGCTCCACCACCTGCCGCGCGGAATAAAGTCTGGTAATTTCCTTGAACCGGGGGCTGGCAAACCACTCCCGGGTGTCGCGCACTTCTTTTTCAAACGCATCCATGGCCTTCTCCTTCGTCAGTTAATTGGAACGTGCGTGTATGGTAAGAGTTTTGAGCGCCATTTTTCTCCATTTGGTACGCCAGAACGCCCCCGTCATGCACATCATCCCTCCCCTGCTATGCCCGCGCCAACCCCCTCAAATATAGATTCTCTGATAGAAATATGGTATAGGAGATAAAAACTTTTCCGAAGCGTGGGAATAAAATGAAGCTGCTTAGTGTCTAACCGGTGAAATGTGGAAATGAGGAAAAATCGCAGGTATCGAAAAACTGGAACTTAAGGAGCGACGGATGAAGCGGTTGTCTAATTTCAGAAAGTACGGAGCCGTCGGCATTCTTTTCACACTGCTCTTGATGCTCGCCGCTGCACCGGCGCAGGAGAAGAATTGGCTGGAGCAGCGGGTGCAGAAACTGCAAAAAGAGCTAAATCTCACCGCGGAGCAAACCGGCCAGGTACGCCAGATTCTGGAGTATAATCAGCAGCAGGCGCAGAAAGAGCGGGAAGAAAACCAGGGAAATCCGGAAGCGCTGCTGAACGTTGCCAAAGCGCGAAGGGAAGTGGTCGATCAGCAGATCAAAAACCTGCTGAGCGCGGAGCAATATGCCAAGTACCAGGAAATCAGCAAAAATGCGCCGGGCGAAGAAATGGTCCTCCGGCTCAGCGAGCGCCTCAACCTGACCGAAGAGCAAACCGTGCAGGTGGAAAAAATTCTGCTTTCTGCCCGGGAAGAGATGCAAAAACTGCGGGAAAACGCTTCCGGCGACCGCAGCCGGAACCGCGACCAGTTGCGCTCGTTGATGGAAAAACAGGATAAGCAGATTGAAGCCCTGCTAACTGACGAGCAGAAAAAAATCTATGGGGAAATCAAGAAAGAGCGGAGAGAAGAAATGCGCCGGCGAATGCAGGGAGAAAGGGCGAGAAGGGATCAATAATGCGAGCCGGAGTGCAACCGCGGTTACCTGAACCGGCGCCCCGGATTAACGTAAATGGGAACCTTTCAGGCTATTTTTTTCGACAGGATAACAGGATATACAGGATTTGATATATCCAGGTACACCTGTTCATCCTGTAGATCCTGTGTAAAACAGGCTTGAATAGTAGCTGTGAACGAAACGGAGTAAAGTGAGTCGTACCATGAAAAAGAAAATGATCTTCGGGGGCTTTGGGATCGTGGCGTTGGCGGTAATCGGCGGGATTCTCCTGAATTCCGGCCGCGGCAGCACCGAGGGGCAGTACCAGTTTGCGGAAATTACCCGCGGCGATCTGGAAAGCACCATTTCCAGCAGCGGCGCTCTCAGCCCGGTGACCACGGTTCAAGTAGGGACGCAAGTTTCCGGAACCATTGACCGGATTTATGCGGATTTTAACGACCGGGTAAAAAAGGGGCAGTTAGTGGCGGTTTTAGACACGCTGCTCTTGAAGGTTGCGGTGCTGGACGCCCGGGCAGCCCTGGAGCGCGCCGAGGCGCAGTTGGAAGAGGCGCTGGCCAATTATAACCGCAATAAACAACTGTTCGAAGATAAACTGATCTCCGATGCGGAATTCCTGCCCTTTCAAATCACTTTAAAAATCCAGCAGGCGGCGCTGAAATCC
>WYBG01000005.1 GCA_011526015.1 Deltaproteobacteria bacterium
GACGGAAAAAGACGCGGTGAAGCTGCGGGCGCACCTGCCCAAAATGCCGGAATTAAACGAAAAGGTTTGGGTGTTCGGCGTTCGCGTTCGGGTGGCGGAAGCGGAGCGCCTGCGAGAGTTGCTCAAATCAATAATACAGCGGTAGTTTAGGGGGTTGGAAAGAAATAACGTACCAGCTTCCCCTTATGGTTTGTGGGGTAATTATCCGCGTTTGATTGGTACATTAAATTTTTCCAACCCCCTTAACGGACGGATAGGTTCATGGCGCAGCGATTACTTCCCCCACTCCTTCCCGGCGATACCATCGGGTTTATTTCCCCGGCGGGGCCGGTGACCCCGGAACAGGTTCAGCCGGGGCTGGATTTTCTGCGGCGGCGCGGATTCGAGCGCCGGATTGCCCCCCATACTTTTGCGGATCACGGAATGGTCTCCGCCCCGGCGGAGCAGCGCCTGCAAGACTGGATGGATTTGCTGAAAGATCCGCGGGTAAAAGCGATCTGGGCTTTTCGCGGGGGATACGGAACCATTCAACTGTTGAACCGGTTAGATTACGCTTTCCTCAAAAAACATCCCCGGTTGCTAATCGGTTTCAGCGACCTGACCGCCCTGCAATGGGCGATTCTGCAAAAAACCGGCCTGCCCACCCTCAGCGGCCTGACCGTTACCTCCCAGGTCAGTGGTGAAAATCCCTTTGTGGAAGCGGGGCTGGAAATTCTGGCCGGCCGGCGCACCCGTTTCACTGCCGCGGATTTTCCGCCGGGAGAGGTGCAAATTTACCGCCCGGGAAACGCCGCCGGGCTGCTGGTTGGCGGCACGCTCACCATGATCAACTCCCTGTGCGGTACGCCCTACTTTCTGCACAAAAAGCCGCTGATCCTGTTTTTAGAAGACGTCAGCGAACCGCTCTACCGCATCGACCGCTGTTTTCAGCAACTGAATTTGCTGGGTTTCTGGCCGCGGGTGAGCGGGATCATCCTGGGAAAATTCTTATACCGCGATGAAATATTAGACGCGCTGCCGCTGCTGCTGCCCCTCTTGCCGCCCGGCATCCCGGTTATTTATAATTTCCCCTACGGGCACTTTCCGCGCTGCTGCCCTTTGCCGGTAGGGGTGAAGGCGCGATTATCCACCGCGCCGTTGGAGCTAGTTTGGGAGCGGTTTATAGATCGCATTCCTGGCGGCCAACGAGCTTGACCAAAATCATGTTTTAACCTGACCAAAGTCCTGTTTTTTGAGAATGCCTGAGTTTAACTTGCTGCCGTAATAAGGAAACGTGGTTACCTGAACCGGTTGTACGAATGCGGTAACGCCTTCTCCCCCTGACGCGCCATCCATAAAGGAAGTGGCCGATTTTCCCGGAGTAACAACGGTGATTGAAGCGGGAGAATGCCATGAACAGCTTTGCAAACCCTCTCCTCTCGACTACGACGGTTTCTGCGCCGGAAAGAGGAATATATTCTATTCTGTTTTTTTCTCCCCTTACCTGCCTGAGTTTCTTCAACAAATCCGCCCGCCTCCCGCCGGGAAGAATGAGTATATTTCCTCAGAATCAACCAATGAGGTACGCCATGTTTAAAATAATTCAAAAAATCTCTCGCTTAACCGTTTTGCAACTTGCAATTTTCATTCTGCAATTGCTCCTGCTCTCCTGCAGTTGCTCCAAATCCACTACAGACCCACCCCCGCCTCCCCCCGCAGGCCCCGACACCACCAGCCACAATTTTACATGGCAGATAGATACTATCGGCCTCTACAGTTCTTATTTGTTAGACGTTGCCATAGTTGATGAAAACGACATCTGGGCGGTGGGAGAAATCCATACCGCCGAAACTGACACCTTTGACAGCCTGGGGAACTGGATACCGCCGTACAATGCCACGCACTGGAATGGACAGGAATGGGAGTTGATAAGATTTACTAAAAGTGAAAATGGCTCTGTGGTATTGCCGGTTCGTGGAATTTTACCAGTCGATGAAAATAATGTTTGGTTAGCTGCAGGAAGCATTTATTACTGGAATGGCAACCCTGATAGAAGAGTTAGTTTATCATATCAAAGAGATATAACAACAGATGAGATAGTTAAGCAATTATGGGGTGAATCTAACGCGAACATATATGGCGTTGGAAACGAAGGTATCATTGTTCATTACAACGGCAGCAATTGGCAGAAGCTGGAGAGCGGCACGACGGTGGATATCCAGGATATTTGGGGGGCGTTAGACCTCCAGACCGGGGAATATGAAATACTCGTCCTTGCTTCTCAACGCTTTCAAACTCCTCAGGCCAGAGAATTGCTTCAAATCCATGATACCAATGTTACCGCGGTGAGCGATAGTGGTCTTCCTTTAGATCTCCGTAGTATTTGGTTTATACCAAGGGGAAAATACTATATTGCCGGAAACGGCTTATTTTACAATTTTGCTATTGGAAACCCCTGGCAGCATGATGATTCCCAACCCTTATTTTATAAAGATGCCATCCGCGGCAATGATGAAAATGATGTGATCATTGCCGGTTCATTTGGTAATGTCTCCCATTTCAATGGTTCGACCTGGCACCATTATGAAAATGAGTTGCCCTATTTTTACGGGCGCTATCATTCTGTAAATATAAAAGAAGATATAATGGTTGCGGTTGGCGAAATCGGCGGGGGTCTGGCAATCATTTTACATGGTATAAGAAATTAATGTAAACTCAATTTTGAAATACCAGGAACGGATATTCTTTAAAATATTTAAGGAAAATATCCTTCCAACTAACTTTAAAAAAGCTTTCAAAATGGAGGATTTACTATGAAGCTCTTAACCTTTATAACCGGCACTTTTCTATTTTTAACATTTTCTTCAGATTTAACCGCCCAGACGACGCCCCCTTTTATCGAAGAGCAGAGGTATCTATATGACGCCTCATTAACCGGCACCAGCGATATAGGCATTGGGGCCCAGAATGTCTGGTTCCTGCCCGGCGGAATGGGTGAGTATGTCAATATTGTCGATGTGGAACAGGGATGGAATCTGAATCATGAAGACCTGCCGCCAGGAACTCAATTGCTTTATGGAAGCAATAATCCTTCAAGTGAGGATCATGGAACCGCCGTGTTAGGTATTTTAGTGGGGCAGGATAATGGGTTTGGAATTACCGGTCTCTGCCCGTTAGCATCAATTCAAGTTTCATCCCATTATAATCCTACTGAAAATAATGAAGAAATAGAGCTAAAAAATGCTATTTATTTTGCCGCCCAGGCATTAAATGCAGGGGACATTCTTGTTATTGAAGCGGAAAGAGTGTTACACGGCAATGTGAAAGTTCCTGTAGAAAACTGGCTATTGGTAAGAACGGAGATTGTTAATGCCGTTCAAGCCGGTATAATTGTTATTGTTATAGAAGCGGCTGGTAATGGCGGAAGGGATATAGCTCCATACGTTACCGGAAATTCCGGGGCCATTATAGTCGCTGCCGGAGAACCAGGGCAATTAATCGCTGATCCGAATTCAAATTTCGGTGATCGAGTGGATCTGCATGCCTGGGGTAGCGACGTAGTGACTGCTGGCGAGGGAGATCTGTATTCAGGAAATCCCGCCACTCCGAATGATGATTACACCAATACCTTCAGCAATACTTCTGCGGCAACCGCCCTGGTTGCTGGCGCAGCAGCCTGTCTTCAAAGTATTTATTTTGCCAATACCGGCGCAAAATTAACCCCGGGTCAAATGAGAGCGGTTTTAAAAGATTCCGGCATACCCCACCAGAATGGCAGCGAAAATATCGGGCCTCGCCCCAATTTACCGGCGGCCATCGATTCACTAAACGCAAATTACGGAGCAAATCTGCCAAATTTTGTTACGGTGCGAGGCGATCAGCAAGATACCGGCGGGGCTTCTTTTGGGAACCTTAGCCATTACAAACTGGATCGTTTTTTTGAACATCCGGTGCCATATGATTTTGATTTTCCGGAAGATTATAGTCAAGTCTTACGTGCTTCTCAAGAATTCAAAACGGGCACTACAGAGAAATATAATGATTGGGAAGGAATTGATGAGGTTACCAATCATCATTCCTTTACGATTGAAGGACCTACTCCGCAACCCATCACTGCCAGATTCAAAACCGCACACAACGCCACCATTCAAACCGAACTAATTTCCGCCAACCAAATGAATGAAGGGTATGTGGAATTTAAAGACCCCTGGCTGAGAATCGACGGTGATCCGCAATATTATGATCCCCCTTACGGTTACCGCAACCTGGGCATGGCCGGGGCGGAGCTTGAACCATATCCCGACCCCCCTCTGGAACTGTTTACCGCTGACCCAATTTTTAAAGGCGTGTTTTTGGATCAAGGTTTTCCATTTTATGATCCACCCTATTACACCGTTGCCGCCCCGGATCAGCCCATCAACGGCGTCACCTATTTTTTGGAGCGCTGGAGCGTCTCCCCGGCAGGCAGCGCCCAGTTTCAGAACGCCTCTGCCGGAACCACCGTAGTCATTTTTCGCAGTCCCAATGCCGTCGTCACCACCCACATGAAAGGCCACCTGGCCAGCAACTCTGCCGTTGCCACCGTTTACAACAACGGCCGCCGGGTGGTTGTGGATGATGAAGGCGTCTGGCACCTGGTGTATGAAGACGGCGGCAACATCTACTACACCGCTTCTACCGACAACGGCCAGAACTGGAGCGCGGAAACCCGTTTAAGCTCTACCGCCTCCTGGGGAAAGAACCATTCCCCCAGTATTGCCTACCATATTGCCTGGCCCAATCTAGGCGTGGTGTGGGACCGGGAGCAGAGCGGGGTTCATTTCCCGGTTTTCCGTTATAAGGCGGGAAGCCAGCCCTGGTCGCCGGAAATCTTTGCCCAAAGCAGCGATCAGGTTACTTCCCCGGAAAATTGCAAGCCGGTATTAATCCATGCCAAATTGGGAGGCCGCCCTTATAACCTGGGCTATGGTATCCTTTGCCGGGTGAACAGCGCCAGCAAAAGAGGGATTGGAGTTCTATTGGGCGGAAACCTGGTGGAAGAAGAAGAGGAAAATGAGTCCCTGGTCTGGATGGATCTGGTGGATCAAACCACCCAATACAGCGATAATCCCGCCGTTACCTCGCCCAATCCCCTCGCTCCCACCATTCACGTTGCCTGGGAGGATAACTACCGGATTCTTTATTCCAATTACAACGGCGATACCTTTGCGCCGGTTTTTGAAGTTTCCGCTTCCTTGCCGGAAGATACCAAATCCCATCCCGCCATCTGCTCTACCGAAGAGGGGCAGATCGACGTGGTCTGGCAGGTGTACACCGAGACCCAGCAACTGCTCTTCCAACACCGCCGGTGTAATGCCAACGGAGTTTGGGGAACGATCTTCCAGGTAGCGTTAGACGGTGCGGGGTTAACCCTTCCCTCCGCGGGGGCCTACCGCGCAGATGAAAACCTGATTACGGCTTTGCAGGCCGGCGCCCAAACTCGTTTTTTATACTTTTATGGCAGCGGCTGGGCTTTCCTCGACGGGCAGTATCCCGGCAGCTATCCCGCCATGAATGATAAAGGCATCGATCTGATGGGGTCTGGAACGATGCCAGCGAGGGATTGCCGTTTCGGATCGAAAATCAATTTTTCGAGTATATCCCCACGGAGCAAAATGGCGGGGAAATCCTCCCGGCGCTTTCCGGCCTTTTGCCGGCGGCTCACCCCGGCTTGTTTCCGGGTGAAGACAGCACCCTGGCAGAGAAACAATACCGCAAAGAGCTCTTCCGCTTGCAGGAGTTGCCGGGCCTGAACCTGGAAGGCCGGGCGGCGCTATTGTTTGGGGATATTCAAATTCGCACTCCGGGCAGCCTGCGGGTCTGGCGATTTGATTCGTTGGCGCAAGGAGGTTCCGCCTCCCGCTTCCTGCAAACCCTTCCGCTAACCGTGGGCAGTGAGGTGCAATCAGCATTCCTGAAAGCGCGCGCCCGGGTGCGGGATATGAGAAAGACCGGCGCGGTTCCCCACCTGCCGCTGCTGCGCCTGCGTTTGATAGACCATCGCAACGGCGAGCCTTTGCTGAGCGCGCGGGAAATTGCCCTGGATTCTCTGAACGGTTCCCAGTTTAGCTGGCAGGATTCACTGGAAATTGATTTGCAGCCCTTTGTCGGAAGGGAAGTGGTTCTGCAATTGCAGACCATTGAGCATCTCCTGGGCAGTTGGAAGGCTCAACGGATTCACATCCAGGAATTTTACCCGAAAGAAAGAGAGGGAATTCTCTTTACTAAGAACAATCTTGAACAGGTTCAGGTGGGCAGCTTGCCGCAGACGTTTGCTTTGCACCAGAATTTCCCCAATCCATTTAACCCAACCACCACCATCACCCTCTCCCTGCCCCAGGATAGCCGGGTGAGCTTGAAGGCGTATGACGTTACCGAGCGGTTAGTGCGTACCCTGGCCAATCAACCGCTCCCCGCGGGGGTGCACAAAGTCGTTTGGGATGGCCGGAATGAGGGCGGCGAGCCGGTGAGTTCCGGGGTGTATATTTACCGGGTGAGGGTATCCACTCCTTCGGAGCAGGCCGGGGCCTTTGTGGAGAGCCGCAAAATGGTGCTGCTGCGCTGAGCTTGCATTTTTAGCGAATACGAATCCTTATCCCTTCAAGAGGCGCGTTTCTCCGCGCCTCTTTTTATTTCAAGGATTGACTTTCCGGTGAATCGGCGGTTATTATTCAGCGCCGAAAATGAATTACCCGGAAAAGAAAATGGTTGAAAAAACCACTCCCATCCTGCAAGCCCGCAATCTCCACCTCGACATCCGCAGCGAAAACGGAACCCTGCCGATTCTCCGCGACGTCTCCTTCGATCTCCGCCCCGGCGAGGCCCTGGGCATCGTGGGGGAGAGCGGCTCCGGCAAAACCGTTACCTGCCTCAGCCTGCTGCGCCTGCTGCCTTCCCCGCCGGCGCTGTATCGCTCCGGCAGCGTGCTCTTCCGGGGGGAGGATTTGTGGCAGGCCTCGGAGAAAGCGCTGCAAAAAGTTCGCGGGCGGCGCATTGCCATGATCTTCCAGGAAGCGCTCAGCGCCCTCAACCCGGTCGTCAAGGCCGGGGAGCAGGCCGCGGAAGCGCTGACCCTCCACTCAGGAAAAACCCGCCGGGAAGCGCAGCGGGAAGTGTTGGAATTATTCGCGCGGGCGGGCATCCCCGATCCCGAACGGCGCTTTCGGCAGTATCCCCACCAGCTTTCCGGGGGGTTGCAGCAGCGGGTAATGATCGCCATGGCCTTAGCCTGCCGCCCGGAAATCCTCATCGCCGACGAGCCGACCACCGCTCTCGACGTGACCATCCAGGTGCAAATCCTGGAGTTGCTGAAAAATTTGCAGCGGGAGAGGGGGATGAGCATGATCTTCATCAGCCACGATCTGGGGGTGATTGCGGAAGTGTGCCAGCGCGTGCTGGTGATGTACGCCGGGCAGATCGTAGAAAGCGCCTCCATCGAGCAAATTTTTGCCTCCCCGCAGCACCCCTACACCCGCCTGCTGCTGCAAACCATCCCCGGTTTAGACAAACCCCGCGGCGTTTTATCTCCCATCCCCGGCCAGATTCCCTCCCCGGGCGCCCTGCCTTCCGGCTGCCCCTTCCATCCCCGCTGCCCGGAAGCGGCGGAACGCTGCCGGCTCGATCCCCCGCCGCCGGTTTCCCTCCCTTCCGGCCAGTCGGTGCGCTGCTGGATGCGCGAAGCGCATGGCGCATAGGGCATGGCGCAAAGCGCAAAGCGCACAGGGCATAGTGCATAGCGCATAGAGATATGCCCTTTGCGCTATGCGCCATGCTCCATGCGCCATGCGCTTTGCTCTCTGCCCCAACATTTATTTTTCCCACCCGCCATTTTGGGCAAATCATCAAAATTGGTGTCACGGTTTTGTATAAATTGTGCTCACTTCGTTGTAATGCCTCAGGGCCGAGGGATTGAACAAAGGGAAACTTTAACAGGGATCGTTCGCATGGAAGCAATCTACAAGCAAATTCCGGAAACGGAGGTTCTCAGAAACTATCTGGCGTTGTCAAAAGAATTTCAGGAATTGCAGCTTTATCGAAAGGCCGAAAAAACCTTGTTGTTGGCCCTGGAAAAATTACCCAACCATCCCCATTTGCTTACCCGTTTATCAAATTTATACCTCAAATTGGACATGCCGGAAAAGGCGCTGACCATGACCAACCGCCTGGTGCGCCACCATCCCGACCTGCCTTTTTCTTATTTCCTGCGCGGCAAGATCTTCGAGGAATTGCAGGACTCCAAAAAAGCCATGACCGACTACGAAAAAGCGCTCACGGAAAGCAAAAATGACCTCTACGTGCTCTCCCGCCTGGTTACCCTGATGATCGAACACCGCCGGGCGGAGGAAGCCCTTAACCTCATCCGCGAATATCAAACCCTGCTCCGCAAACCGTTCCTGTTCGCGGAACAGCAGGCGGAAGCGCTCCTGCAATTGAACAAACACGCCGCCGCCTTCACCAAAATGCGCGACGCCCTGTTGAGCGATCCCGCCAACAAGCGCCTCTTGAAGCGCTATTTGCAGCTTTCCAGCCAGAGCGGCAAAAAGTCTCCCGCGGAAGTGTATCAAATCCTGAAAGCGTCGGTACCCCACCTGATCTCCCTGGATGAGCTGGATCTGGTAGAGCTGGAAACCGACTACCTGGCCTGCAATGATCAGCACGAAGAAGCCCTGGCCAGGATCAGCGCCATTTTGAAAAAAGAACCGGAAAACTACTTCTGGCGCAAAAAAAGAGCCTTCCTGAAGCTGGAAATGGGTAAAGTGGAAGAAAGCGTCGAAGAATTTCGGATTCTGTTCTTGCAGGATTCTACCGATAAAGCCGTGCGCAGCGTTCTGGAAAATTATTTTCTGGTGCAGGACCAGTTGGACAACTGGAAACACCTGGTGCAGCAGGTGCTGTTAGAGAACGCCAACCAGGTGGAGTTGTTCAACTACCTGCGCGGCATCGGCGCCCGGGAGGACTGGCTGGCGATTTGCGAAATGGATCACCGCAAATTTGTCGAGAGCCTGGAACACCTCAACATCATTAATTCCGACGTGCGCGACGTGACCTACGAAAAATTGCCCACTTACGCCCTGGAAATCTTCATCAGCCAGATTTCCATTCATAACTACATCCCCAATCCTTCCGATCTGTGGGCGGTGATCTACCAGGAGCGCAAGAAAAAAGGCCAGGTGCCGCCGTTTCAATTGGAAGACCTGGAGGCCGCTTACCCGGTGTGGGTATTTGCGCTGCACGTCTATTTCTTGTTCAAAACCTACGCGAAATACCCGGTTTCTTTTATTCCCCGGCTGTTTCAAAACGAACAGGTTGCGGCGACCGCGGCGGTGAATGGTGTTCCGGTGCAGGTGGATATCTCCATGTTGCTTCGCGACGGGGAAAACCGGCGCTTGAAAGCGCTGGTGAAGTCCGATAACGGTTTTCGCTGGCGCTGGCGGCCGTCCGAAAGGCAGGCGCCGGAAATGATGCTCCATGAGATCAGTTTTTATTCTCCCGATCAATTCAAAGAAATTCTCCGGGAATTCGAAGAAAACCTGGCCGAGGCGCTGGCGCTTTCCTGAAACGAGGCGGGAGGGGAGCGCCCGGCCGGGGAATAATGGGTGCGGCGGAGACGAGGGCAGGGTCGTTTTTCCCTTGCAGCGAACCGGGTGAGCATCCCCGGTGGAGCGAAGTTTCTCCCCCAATACCCGGGGCCTTGCCGCCCCGCGGTTTGTTCTCCCTTTCAAAACCAAATTCGAATTCACTATTACGAATTCACCCGCCTGCCGTTCAGGGTGAATGATAAACGATGGCCTGCCATCCGGCTTCCGGAAGCTGTTTTGAAAGTTCAGGTTTTTGCCACGAAGGCGCCAGGACGCGGAGTTTCCGCTAAGCTTTTTGATATTTGGAGTGATTTCTTCGTGCTTTTGAGACTTTGTGGCAATTTTTCAAACAGCTCCTCAGGAAATCGATGTCGCCGAGATATGGAGAAGCAACATGGAAAACATGGTTCTGAGCGGAAAAAAGCGTGGCGCCGCAGTTGATTGGGAAAAATACCGCGCCTTGTTCCCGCACACCTTCAGGCCGGCGGAGCCGGCTTTGATAGCCCCTTACCAGGAATCCAACGGAAAAAACCACGCCGGTTTGGCCGGCGCTTTCGGCCAAAAATTGGCCGAAATAAGCGCCCCAACCCCCGCGATGGTGTATTTGAACCACGCCGCCCTGGCGCCTATGCACGCCAAAGCGATTGCCGCCATTGAGCGCCACAACCGGGAACGCTCCTGCGGCAACATCGAGTTCTGGCCGGACCTGGTAGAGGTCAAACGCAGCTTCAAAAGTTTGCTGGGACGTTTCATCAACGCGGCGCCGGAATACCTGGCCGTCACCGACAGCACCTCCATGGGGCTGAACTGGCTGGCGCAGGGACTGGAGTGGAACCCCGGGGAGCGCATTCTGCTAAACGATTTCGAGTTTCCCTCCAACGTGTACCCGTTTCTGAATTTGCAGCGCCGCGGAGTGGTGATCGACTTTGTAAAGCAGCGCAACGGCCGGATCGCGTTGGAGGATATCGCCGCTATGATTCGCCCGGAAACCCGCCTGCTCTCCATCAGTTTCGTGGAATTTCTGAACGGTTTTCGCAACGATTTGCAAGCGATCGGGCGGCTGTGCCGGGAAAATAATATCATCTTCTGTGTGGACGGCATCCAGGGGTTGGGCGCGCTGCATTTGGACGTGCAGGAAAGCGGGATCGATTTCCTGGTCTCCGGGGGGCAAAAGTGGCTGATGTGGCCGCTGGGAACCGCGTTCATGTACATCTCCCCGCGGATTTTCGATCTTATCCACCCCATGGCCGCGGGCTGGCTGTCCGTGGAGGATTCCTGGGACTTTTTCAAGTATGAGCTTAAATTTTTGCCCACCGCGGAGCGCTTCGAGCCGGGCAATTACAACGCCGCCGGGGTGGTGGGGGCCGGCGCCTCCCTGGAGATGTTCTTAGAGATCGGCTCCCGCGCCATCGAGCAGCGCGTTCTCGGCGTTACCGGCTACCTCATCGAGCGTTTGCAAGAGAACGGCTACCGGATTTATACTCCCCTGGAGCCGGAATCCCGCTCCGGCATCGTCACCTTTCACCATTCCAACGCTCCCGGTCTGTTCGAGCAACTGAAGAGCCGCCGGGTGCACGTCTCCCTGCGCAACGGCTTCATCCGCGTCTCCCCCCATTTTTATAATAACGAAGATGACATCGACTGCCTGATGGAGCTGCTGCTGGGCTTCGACCGCACTTGAGGGGGGAGTAATGGATTGATGGGTGGTTAAATGGTTAAATTGCCCATCAACGGGCGCAGCATAAATTGCACACTATTACATCGCGGCAGAGTTAGTCCGCCGCCAGGCTTACTGGTTGCGAAGTTCAACTTCGCAACCCAATTGCATGCCGAAGTTGAACTTCGGCACGAGGATCGACGGACTTTCTCTGCCGGGGAGTACTATTTATGCTGCGAGCTTGTCTGTTTTATTAAATCCACTACCTGATCCCACCGTTGACTTTTTCTGGACACTCTCAAATTAGCTACCCATTGCACTCCTGGCTTACTCCATCTTTGACCGGCTGATTTGAGTCTTTTTTGAATGACATTGCGATGTGCGGCTTCAATCGGGCCGCTTCCTTCAACCCCTCACCACCTTACCACCCTCCGGAAAATATTCAGCAACAACCCTCTATTCTCCACCAGGTAAATCCCTCCCGAAAGCGTGGTCAATAAGGTAACCGTCAGCATGGCAATCCCGATCGGGTCGAAATACCGGGCCGTGTAAGTCTCCGGGTTTCCGGAAGCGTAGTTATACCAGTTGATAAAGATCAAAATCAAAAAAATGGTGAGCATCTGGGCGGCAGTTTTCCATTTGGCCAGCACGTGGGTGATGATCGGCTTGCCTACTTTCAGGGCAAAAATCCGGGTGGCGGTAATGAAGGCGTCGCGAATGATAATGATCCAGACCATCCAGGAAAAAACGTAGCCCAACGCTGCGAATACCAGCAGGGCGGAGCTGACCAGCACCTTGTCGGCCAGGGGATCCATGAATTGCCCCAGCCGGGTAATCACCCCGAATTTGCGGGCGTACCAGCCGTCGTACCAGTCGGTCAATGCCGCAATCGTAAAGATTATCGAGGCGGATAATTGCTCCAGGGGAGCTTCTTTTAAAAACAGGATGATAAAAACGGGCGTCAGGATGATGCGCAGAATGGTAAGCTGGTTGGGTATGGTTAGCCGCATATCAACTTCAGTTTTGATCACGCTCCTCAAGACGGCAATTTAATAGTCAAACCTGATTTATTGAAACGGTTTTGTGCAAATCTCCTGGCGGGGCGCGCGGAGCAGAGCGCAGAGCGCAGGGCGTCGAGCATTCCCAACATCCTTGCTTTGGTACTCTTTGAAAGCATTTGCGATTTCCGCTAATGATTCCGTACAGGATTTCGACCGTTTATGGATGAAACGGGGGGGGGTAAAAATATGTGAAATCCTTCTGTGAGATGAGTCATACGGGCACTACCGGCTATAACTATATTAAAACTATAGGTGTAATTGACATGGCGGAGCTATATATATACTTCGCGCGGTCACAAATTGCGCTTTTCTTCTGAGGCTGCGGCTTAGGCTTAGAAATTCTTAGCCTTAGCCTGCGTAAAAAAGCGAAGTTTATGCCCGTTTGCAGTATAACTTCCCGCCGGTTTGACATAGTTCACAAATTTTGGCAGGGCGCTGACTATTATTGTTGAGATAGAATAATCTTATGTCTCAGGTGAATTTGTACGGAAAAGTAAATGTGATAAGAAAATCGTTTTCTTCCGACGCTTCTAACATTGCCATCCTGGGTTTGAATCGGATTGCGACCAGGCTTTGGGAGAACGCCTCGTTGTTCAAGCAGAATGGACGCAGGATCGTCGGATTCATCAATATCGAGCCGGCAGAAAATAATTTCGACCACTCGAAATTTCCCAATGTTTTGGGAGAGATGGCGGATATTAAAAAAATCATGCTGCGCCACAATATCGATCGGGTGGTGCTGGCGATCGATCCGGGCGATTTCCAGAAGCTGCATGAAGTGATCCAGAAATGCGAAAAGGAGCAAATTGCCTACGAAATTCTTCCGCATACTTATGATGTCGATTACGATCATACCCTTTCGGAAATTATCACCGAGCAATCGCCCCCGGCAGAGCATCGTCTTCAACGGATATTGGATTTGGCCATCTCGATCATGCTCTTCTTATTATTTTTGCCTTCCTGGATTCTTATTGCCATCGCCATCAAATTGGAATCCTCCGGCAAGGTGCTCTACAGCCAGGAACGGGTGGGCAAGGGGGGCCGGATCTTCAGAATTTACAAATTCCGCAGCATGTATTCCGATGCGGAAAAATACAATGGGCCGCAGTTGGCTACCCGCAACGACCCCCGGATTACCAAAGTCGGGCGTTTCATCCGCAAAACCCGGGTGGACGAGCTTCCCCAGTTGGTAAACGTGATCCGCGGCGATATGAGCCTGGTAGGCCCGCGCCCGGAGCGACCCTATTTCGTGGAAAAATATCGCAAGGAAATTCACCGCTATATGGAGCGTTTGAAAGTCAAACCGGGCTTAACCGGCTATGCCCAGGTGGAAGGCGGCTACGACGAAACCCTGGATGACGTGAAGGAAAAATTGCAATATGATCTTTACTATATTGAGAATCCGCATCCGGTCAGGTTATATTTGAAAATTCTCTTCAAAACGCTTTGGGTAGTATTGAGCGCAAGAGGACAGTGAGAAAAGGCCGGTTGGCCTTTTTCTTTATCTATGAAGTTGTAATATTCCCTGCCGGGCGAATAGCGGCTATTTTCGGAAGCACTGATGACGAAGTTTACCAACATCCTGTCGTTTGATATTGAAGATTGGTTTCACCCGGAAATATTTTCCGGCAGGTTTCCCATGGAGCAATGGAACCTCCTGGAAAGCCGGGTTAAGAAGAACACCGAGATTATCCTGACCTTTTTAAGCAAAAAACGATTGACCGCCACCTTTTTTTTCCTGGGCTGGGTAGCGGAAAAATACCCCGGCATCGTGCACGACGCGGCGCGGGAGGGCCACGAAATCGCTTCTCACGGGTACGCCCACCGCATGGTCACCCACCTCGACCCGGAAGAATTCCGCGCGGATTTACGCCGCTCTCTCGATATTCTCAATGCGCTTTCCGCGGCCCCGGTAGCAGGATTCCGCGCGCCCACGTTTTCGATTACCAAAAGCTCCGCCTGGGCGCTCCCGATTATGCTGAAAGAGGGGCTGCGCTACGATTCCTCGGTATTCCCCATTCATCACGACCGCTATGGTATTCCCGAAGCGCCCCGGGAGCCGTACGTTATTTACCGGGAGGGCGAAAAGGAGTTGTGGGAATATCCCATGACCACGGTACGCCTGGGCAAGGTGAACCTTCCGTGCAGCGGGGGGGGCTATTTTCGACTATATCCCTTTCCCCTCTCCGTGCAGTTGATGAAACGCTGCCAGCGGGAAAAACGGCCGATCATTTTTTACGCCCACCCCTGGGAATTCGACCTCGACTTGCCCAGGGTTCCCTTGAACCTGCTGGGCAAAATCCGCCATTACCGCGGCATCGATACTTTTTTGGAAAGGCTGAACACCATTACGGACCTGTTCCCGTTCACGTCTTTCCGGGAAGCCGGTTTGGCCGGCGGCCGGCAATAGGGAGAAACGGAGAATGGGAGAGCGGGAGAAACGGAGACTTGCATCTCCCATTCTCCGTTTCTCCCACTCTCCGATTTCGGGATAGAAAAATGTTGCAGGATAAGGCCGGGAGAGGGTTTTTCAGCGCGGTTTAAGCTAACCCGCAGATATTTACCCCCTTCTTGTAACGGAAGGTTAAAGAAGTTATATTTGAGTTTGTAAATTGAAATAACAACTAATAATAATGTCGCCATTTCCGATCATTATAAATGCAAACGGTATCTTGCCCGATAATGAGATGAATTCATGGAAGGAGGCCGGCGAGCATAAAAGCACTGATATGGGTAGATGGTTAGCGGTAGAGTACGATTCAATCAAATTTTTTCAGATATATTTTATCTTTTCAACTCCCGAAATAGCCATTTAAAACATCGCTAACCCGGCGCCGCGCCTTTCCAGGAAGAACAAGGTATTCCGGCCATCCAGGATGCCATTTCAAGAATAGCTGAATAGTTACAAAAAACGAAAAGAAGTAAAATGATTGAGCAAGAAGGCATCAAAATCGAAACAAAAGTAATGGACGACGAAGCCCGGATCATGTTGATCGGGATAAGCGGCTACGTGGACCAGGCCAATTGCCATCTTTTGCAGGAGATGATCAACAAATCCCTGAAGGACAAGTACTACCGCCTGGTTTTCAATCTACAGAACCTGGTTTATATGAGCAGCGCCGGCTGGGGGGTTTTGATCGGCGAGATCAAGCGTTTCCGGGAAAGCAGCGGGGATATCAAGCTGGCGAATATGGGGCCGGAAATTTACGAAATCTACCAGATGCTGGAATTTTATCATATCATTTCCGAATATCCTTCGCTTGAAGATGCGCTCAAGAGTTTCAATCTAAAGCCGAAAATGGTTTCTGCTTCCGCGCCGGTGCAAGAGGCAAAGAAGGAAAAGCCAAAAGTTGTGGAAAAAAAGAGCGGGGCGAAAAAGGCCGCGCCGCCCCGGCCGGCCGCCAAAGAAAAGCCGGTTTCGGCAGAGCTTACCCCGCCGGAAGAGAAACCGCTTAAACCGACCCAGGAGATTGGCGAGATAAAACCTGAACAGACCAGGGAGCCCCTGGAAACGAAAAATCCGCTGCTGACCGGGACCCTCTTCGAAGAACCGGCAAGGCCCGAACCTCTTTCCATAGATATCCCCGCAGAAGAGCCTTCCCCAAAGCTGGAAGCGCTGGAAAAGCCGGAAGAGCGGGAAGTTACATTTCAACCGGAGCGTAACGGGGAGGAATCACTCATCGAGGAGCCCTCGTTCAAGCCGGAGGTTCCCGGGGAGGACACGAATATTATTATCGACCAGGAAATCGAAATCAACATCGACGGAATTTTAGCCAACGAAGGTATATCGACCGCTCTTGCCCAGACGGATAAAGTCAATTACATCGCTTTCGACGCGGAAAAATATGGCCGCAGGATCGACATTAAAGTAATGCCGGTTCCAGATAAAGTACGCGATATCATCTCCCAACACCCGGAATTGTCTCCCCGGGCAATTCGGAAAATGTTGCGCCAGCCGGAGTACGGAGGGGTAAAAATCGGCTACTTCAAGCTGCGTTCGCTGCTGAAATCTTTGGAATTGGATACAAAAGAAAAACGGTATCGGTATCACCGCTCTGCCTGAGAAAGTACAAATATCGGAGGTCATAGTGATCAGCCAGTTTAGACACCATATTCTTGTGAAGCCCCTGGCCCTGTTGTTGAGTGGGTTGCTGCTAATGACGACCGGCTATGCCGGCGAAACCGGAAAAGACGATACAAACGATAATGACCGTCCCGCCTCCACCCCGCCCCAGGAGCAAAACGTGCCGGGAAGGATTTTTATGCCGGGAGACGCGGTATTTATTTCTACCATGCCGGATACCACCTCGTTTTTGAACGGAATTTTTCCGATTGACGATCGCGGGTTCGTCGAATTGCCTATCTATGGAAAGGCCAAGATCAGCCACATGTCCGAAGCGGAGTTTATGAATTTTATCCGCGAAAATTTCCGCGATTACCTGCGCTTTCCCAACCTCCAGGTTAAGCCCATGATACGCCTGAGCGTGCTGGGAGGAGTGCCGCGGCCGGGATTTTATTACTTCGACGCGAACCGCTCGCTGTGGGAGGTGATCTATGAAGTCGGCGGAACGCTGGATGAGAACGGGTTGAGAGATATGCGCTGGGAGCGAGACGGCGGGTCTATCGAAAACCACTTGATTCCCTACCTGCAAACCGGCATCTCTCTCAGGGAAATCGGGTTTAGAAGCGGGGATCAAATTTGGGTACGAACCCCTACCAAACCCGGGTTCTGGGAAAAATCCCGTACCGTTTTGACAGCGATTACCGCCGTGGCTTCCCTTGTCGCTGTCTATATAACCATATATGACCGCACTGTGAATCGCTAACCTAAGAAGCATTGCGAGGGGATAAATGAATCTGAGCAATAATAATGGTATGAAAAAACCGCACGGCGCTTTTGCGGAGGGAGAAAATGAAATCAAGAAGTATTTGCGCATTCTCAAACGGCGCAAAATTCTGATTTCCACGACGTTCTTAGCCGTTTTTTTAGGGTGGCTGGGATACGTGAGCCTGTACGATAGCTACCCGGTGTACTCCTCCAGCGTGCTGTTGTACTTCCAGAACCCCCGCACCATGAGCGCAGTGGAGGAAAAAGGCCAAACGGTTAATGCCAGCCGGATTACCTTTCTGGAGACTAACAGCCTCCTGGGCCAGATAGTACAGGAGCTGCAACTGAACTTTTCCATTGTGACCCCGGGGGTTAGCAAGGACAGGCTTTTCAGTTTTGTGGACGTGAACCCGGGAAGTGATGCCGGTCTTTACCGGGTGGCGCCCAAAGGGGGGCAGTACGAGTTGTATTATTCCAACCCGGCTACAAAGGTGAAAGACCGGTTGCTGCTGGTGTTTGCGGCTCAAGATACGGTGCGCATCCATCACATGGCTTTTCAAGTGAACGCGCCTTACCTGGCAACACTGCCGGTGAAAGCGGTGGAATTTAACGTGAAAAATTTCGATGCCTCGATCAAGAGCTTGAAAAGCCGCATCTCCTACAAATGGCTGGATCGGAAAACCCTTACCAATCTCTCGATTTCCACCACCAGCGGTTCCCCGGAAATGGCCGCCCGAATCGCCAATACCCTGGCGGAAAAATTTGTACAGTTCGATTCGGATATCAAGAACCGCAAGGGGAATGAGATTCTGAAAATTCTCGAAGACCAGTTACAAGTCGCCAAACACGATTTGGATGAAGTCAACCAGCGCTTGCAGCGCTTCCAGGAAATAAATCCCCAGGTCACCGCGGTGATGCCGGCGACCCCGGTCACAACCTTGCAGCAGAATCAAAATGAGCTGCGCTTGAAAATCAACGATCTGAAAAACCTGATCGCCCGCACCGAGAACGCCGCATCCTTCAACGAGCAGTTGGATCAATCCCGGCAACTGGTTACCTACCTGCTCAGCGCCGAAGGAGTCCCCTCGGCCACGGTATTCGACCAGGAATATAACGCCTTGATGGCGGAGCGGAACGCCCTGGCCGGGAAATACGCGCCCACCCATTTCTTATTTGTCGAAAACGAAAATAAATTCAAATCGTTGATTGCCAAAGTAGAAGTCGCTGCCCGGGAGCACCTGACCAAGATGATGGATCGCGCCTCGAACCTGGAGAGCAATATTTCCTCAGAGCAGCAAAACCTGGCCCGCCTGCCCCTCAAGCAGCGGCAGCTCTCGGAATTGATGGTGGAACAGGGCGTCAAGCGGAATGTCTTCGAAACCGTGTTGACCCGCTACAACCAGGCCAGGATCAATTCCGAAGTAGAGGTTGGAGACGTCTTCATTCTTGATCCTGCGCCGGTGCCCCCGGTGCAGAGCCGCCTGTCCCTGATCTTGAAAAAATCCCTCCTGGGGCTGGCCCTGGCGTTGGGATTAGGCCTGGGACTGGCGATTGTACGGGAATTTTTTGACAAAACCGTGCAAACCCCGGAAGACCTGGAGAACCGCCTGAAGCTGCCGGTCATCGGAAGTATTCCGGTAATTCACAGCGACAGCGAAGTGCCGGACAATATCAAAGACCTCAAGGGCAAGCGCGATACTAAATTAATCACCCTGGATTATTCCCCCACCCTGGAGTCGGAATCCTACCGGGATTTGCGCACCAAATTGCTCTTCATGAACCAGAATAAAGAGCTGTCCTCTTTTATCGTTACCAGTTTGCGTCCCGGGGAGGGTAAATCCCTGACTGCTTCCAACCTCGCCATTACCTTTGCGCAGCAAAAAATCTCCACCCTGCTCATCGACGGGGATTTGCGCCGGGGAGTTTTGCACAATGTATTCGGAAACAAGAAAAAGCCCGGCCTGAGCGATTTCCTGATCGCCAAAGCAACCGTGGATTATGAAAACCTAAGCAAATTGATCCAAAAAACCATGATCCCCAATCTCTATATGATCACTGCCGGCACCCCCATTCCCAACCCCACGGAAATGCTGGGGTCGGAACGGATGAGCAGCGTGCTGGAGGTGCTCAAATCCCGTTTCGGGATGCTCATTCTGGATACCGCCCCTTTCCAGGCCAGCTCGGACGCGGCCATTCTCTCTACCAGCGTGGGCGGCATCCTGGTGGTGGTGCGGGCGGAATACACCAATATCGAACAGTTGAACCGTAAATTGCAGGAATATCGCAACATCCATGAGAACATGTTGGGGCTGGTGTTGAACATGGTGAAAGTGGACATGAAAAAGGAGCGCTACCAATATTCCTATTATAATTATTGAAAGCCCGGTCATATTTGCACAGGGCTTGTGGCGTTGTAAAGCCGGTTTACCGGGAGGGATGTTCAGTCATTTAGGCAGTTCTATTGCGGTATCCAATCCAGAACGATTCTGGCGGATAAGTGGCCGGGCTTCCACTTCCTTCCCGCGACAAATGATGCACTCCTTACCGATGCCGGGTTTACTTCTCGCCCGGCATTCTTATATTGGATGGAACAGCCGGGTTGGCGGCGAGCGCATCACTCTAAATTGAAAAAATTGGAGTTATAGAACGGTTTTTTTTATTACGGGGCATTAATCCTGCCTTGCAGAGGAGAAATCATAAATGAATTACCTGATTACCGGCTGCGCCGGGTTTATTGCTTCCCGGGTGGCCGAGAAATTGTTACACCAGGGCCACCGGATTGTCGGGGTGGATGACCTCAACAATTACTACGATATCCGCTTAAAGGAATGGCGCTTAAAGAAGCTGCAAGCTTCGGAAGATTTTACGTTCTTCAAAGAGAGCGTGGCGGATTACCCGGCCATGGAACGGTTGTTCCAGGGCTACAAATTCGACGCGGTGCTGAACCTGGCGGCGC
>WYBG01000054.1 GCA_011526015.1 Deltaproteobacteria bacterium
ATGGTGACTTTTTTATACTTTACAGCTTTAACCCCTTTTTGCTCCAAAGTATAAAAAAGGGGTTCAAGATAATAGATTTTGGTGCAGTTAGCCCTAAAGCAGGTAGCCAATTTGTCAAAAGTCCAAATGAATTATTCCTGTGTAATTGACGCTCCCGCTCCCATCACCTTGCGGAACAGATCGTTGAGCATTTTTTCTCCCAATCTTTCCCCGGCAGCGATGCCGGGAATGACGGTAATAATTGCCTTATTCCGTTTTTGAAACATTTTAATCTCTTCCGGTATTTTTGCCGCCAGGTTCTCGGTAATAAAAATGAGATGATATCCCTCATGGAATACTTCCCGGAGAACATTTTCCACCGCCTCGTTCTCCGGGACAGAACGAACGGTGAGGTCGGTCAGCATAAACACTTGCGCTGTTAAGGGATCGCAAATAACTGCTGCGTCAGGCATAGGCTTCCCTCAATCGCGGTTTAATGTTTTCAGGGGAAACCCCTGTTTTTTTAGTGGTTACAATGAGTTGCACGTTGCGAAATTCCTGTAAAGAAACCCATAAAAATGCGAATAAAGGTTCAACGCCAAATGCGGTATAGTGGCTCAGTTTGCAAAATTCCGTTAAGAAATCGTCTGACCGCCTCTCCAGCAACCATAAGTCGCTGCCAGATTGGATTTTTTCCGAAGTATCGGAAACTAAATTGGCGTAAGGAGAGAATTGCAGCAGGGGGGAAATTTTATCCCAACCGTTGCTGCCGAGGGCAGATAATCTGTCATCAGCTAAAAATCCGCCAATCGGAAAAAGTTCTCGCGGAAACTGCGCCTCTTCGTTCCAGCCGCGCCAGCGCAGCATCATTTGAATTTTGATCAAATCGATCCGGTAGTGGATAAAAAATTTCAGAAACGGTATATTACAACCTTCAAAGGTTTCTCGAATATAATTCAGATACCAGCAATCAATTAGCATCTCGGCGCGGAATAAACTCCGGTTTTCTTCGTAGTCTTGTAAAATTTTGCCATAAACATCTTTAAGGGGATGCGGCAGGCTGTCCTGATTGTTCAGGGCATTCTTTAGCGCCTCCGGATCGATGAGCCCTAAATCGGATAGCGGTAATTGGCGTGAAGAATCGCTCCATTTTTGCTTGAGCAGAATCTTCAGGTTGTCGAAGTCATGCCAGGAGATAATCGCCCGGGTCAGCGCCGGCTCAATAGCCAGTTCGTGTATTGTGCGATAGCGCTGCTTCAATACCTGGAGCAGCGCCCTCTCAATATCAATCGCGCTGCGCGCCGCGGAGAGCGGCTCGGAATAATCGGTCGCCCGCAGTTCGTCCAGAACCCCCTGCCAGTCGGGCTTTTCCGCCATTCGATAGAGTTTTTGCTTTGATAACAATTGCGTTTCCAATGCCCGTACCCGCGCCACGGCAGAGGCGTAGCGAGTATCATTGCTAAACTCTGTAATCTGAAACGCGCGCATTTAAACACCGTTGTCAGTTGCTGGTTGTTGGTTGTCGGTTGTCTTTGATACGGAACGCGCTCATTCGAAACCCCTATTGCATTAAACACGAAGTCTTTACATCCCCCTCAATCCCTCCCGGCCATCCGGGAGGGAAGCAAGACGGCTCCCCCCTTTGTAGGGGGGCTGGGGGGGATGTCATAGGCTTGCTAAGGACTCAAGAATTTAGTGTTTGCACCACTATCACTTCCTACCGACAAATAAAACTTCCGCAACCCGCGACTGAATTTCTCCCTTCATGGTTTGCAGAATTTCTTCGAAGCTGATCACCACTTCATATTGCGGGTCAATCAGAATAAATCCCCCGCTGAAACCGGTATCCTCGAACCGGAATTTTATGGCGCCCTTTTTACGGTGTTTTCGCAACTCGTCATTGATTTTTTTCAGCCAGCTATTGCTTAAGCGGGATTGATCTTCTTTGGAGACAACCAGTGTTTCCTCGCCGCTTTCGCACACGGTAATTATTTGCTGGCGCATCCATTCCCGGTAACGGTCCGGGGGCAATTGCGCCAGTTCCTGGAGCGCCGCATCAAAAGCATTTTCGATCTCTTCCTGCCGGGCATGGAGAATTTTTTTTCGCGCTTCCAGTTTTGCCCCCGCTATTTGCTGTTCCGCTTTGCTGCGGCATTGGGAGATTTTTGCCGCCCGCAGGCCGGCCGCTTCTGCTTCCGCCTGCTGCCGGGCGGTTTGAAGAATTCGATCCGCCTCTTTTTGCGCTTCGGCGATAATGCGATTGGCCTCGCCCTGCGCTTCTGACTGGATTCCCGCTAACAACTTCTCCAACGCCATCAAACCTGCACTCCAAATAGAATGAAGATGGAAATCAATAATCCCAGCACCGCGTAAAACTCTACAAATACCGCCATGACCAGGGCTTTGCCGGATTCTTCGGGGCGTTTGGCGGTAAGCCCCACCCCGGCGGTGCAAACCTTGCCCTGCCAGATGGCGGTCAACCCGCTGATGCCGATTGGAACCCCGGCCAGTAACAAAGCTAAACCTTGCGATACACTGAGGGACACCAGTGAACCGGCAACGATCCCGATCTTCTGGATGATCAAAAATCCGATGACAAATCCGTAAATTCCCTGGGTTCCCGGCAAAGCCAGCAGCACCAAAAAACGCCCGAAGTTCTTGGGATCCTCCACCATTGCGCCCGCGCTTGCCTGCCCGACGTAACCAATTCCCAACGCGGAGGAAATGCCGGGAATAGTAACCGCAATGGCAGCGCCGGCAAGCGCCAGAACAATTCCGTAATCCATGTTTACTCCTGTTCTTTTAGCTTTGTGTATTTAAGTTTTAATTGGAACGGCTCGAACGGTTCTCCGCCGCCTTCGTAGAATTTTCCGAAAAATTCCACAAACTGCAAACGGGTGGTATGGATGAAGCCGCCCAGGGCATTGATGGCGATATTCATCGAATGGCCGAGGATCAGGATGACCGGCATCAGAACAAATCCCAGGTAAGGGATGCCCAGGGCAAGCTGCGCCAGAAAATTCACCACCCCGGCGATGACCCCGGTGGCAACCCCCAGGGCAAAAAGCCGCGCGTAGGATAACACATCCCCAAATAAGCCGGAAACCTGGTAAAGAGAAAACATTCCCTGCGCCAGGCGGGCAAAGGGATTTTTGCTGGCGCGTCCCCCAAAGAGTAAAATGACCAGCGCCGCCGCGATCATCAGGATGTAGCTGAAGGAACTCAGCCCCCGGGAACCCACCCGGCCTGCCACAATCAGTATCACCACCGCCAGAATAATAGCCAGCCAGGGCGCCTGGTCCAGCCAGGCATCTTTCGCCCGGCCATGCTTAAGCTGCCAGCGAAATTTGAGAATGATGCCCAAGCTGACATGTAGAACCCCCAATCCCAGGGTAAACAGCAGGAATTTCATCTGATCTTCCAGGGGGTTGAGCAAAATTAGGTGTTGCAGCCCGCTCAACGGGCCGGGAAGCTCGTCGAACTTCATCCCGAAGATTCCCCCGGTAAAGAAACCGATAACCGTTGTGGCGATGCCTCCATACAAAATAATTTTCAGCAGTTTGGCGCTGTTGGGGGAAAGCGGGGGAAGTTTTTTAATTGCCAGCAGGGCAAGTAAAGTGATCAGAATTCCGTACCCGGCGTCGGTAAGGCAAATCCCGAAGAAAAGGGCGAAAAAGGCGCCGATAAAAGGCGTCGGATCGATCTCCCAGTAACGGGGGCGGCTGTACAGATCGGTGACAAACTCGAACGGTTTTGCCAGGGGCGGATTTTGATAGGCGGCCGGCGGGGTTTCTTCCGGTTCCGGGTCGGCGGTGATAAACGCGACTTCAATGGTCTCCTTTTCCAACTGCCGGGACAGTCTCGAAATTTCTCCGGCAGGAATCCATCCGCTGATCATCACCGTGTGGGGGCTCTGGCGCAGGAGATGCAATTTTTTCAGCCGCTCCAACTCACAACCCTGGTAATCGTACACCTGGCGCAATTGCGGCAGGTAAGGGATGAATTCCCGGTGGCTTCCGGTAACCTCATTTAAACGGTTGGTTAAATTCTCAATTTCAGATTGCAGCCGGGTTATATTCTCCGCGGCGGTTCCTTGCAGGCCGTTAAAGTCAAGCAATTCAAGGGGCTGATTTTCCATCCATTGCAGAAAATCCTTTTTTTTCTCCCGGCGCCCGATCAGTAACACCACTTTTTGATGCCGGGTTTGGTTCACAACTTCGATGTAGCTTTCTTCCCCGGTTATCGATTGTAATTGAGAGAGGAGTGGATCCGCTTCATGCACCGGCATGGCTGCAAGACATACAAATGTTTTGGCGGTATCCCGGATCTCTTCCAGGGGAGCCGCCCAGCCTTTGATAATCTGCAATTGCCGGAGGGTTAATTGGTTCTGTCGAATTGTCTTTTGAATTTCCTGCCCGGTATCCTGCAGGCGCTGTACCCGTTGAAGCAGCGGTTTTTCATCGTAATCAGCCAATCGCTCAAACTCAGAAAAAGAGGTTAGTTCTTTTACCTTTACAAAATGTGAGACCAGGTTCGGGCGCTGCTCTCTTTTTTCTAAGGTTTCGATCAGCTCTTCTAAGCTTGCCAGCCGCTGTTCCAGGAGAGTAATTTTCTCCTCCTCTTCCCGGGCGCCTAATTCCTGAAAATAATCCTGAACATCTTCCGGCAATATCGTCTCCCCGGAATCTACGTGCACACAGCCGGCTTTGTGAAGAATTTTCAGAAGCTCCTGGTAATGCTGGAAAAGCGTAAACAGGTAAATCTTTTTTATGGATGCAATGGCCATTTTATTTTAAAACCGCATTGATAATAATTTTTACCGCTTTATGATGCTGTTGCTTTGCGGACTCTTGTATCCCGTTGATTTCATCCTGCGCCTGTTGAAAGATTTCTTGAATTAGTGCTTTGGCATTCTCGAATATTTGTTCACACTTCTTTTCCGCTTTTAAACGGGCTTGTTCCATAGCCCTCTCGTGCAGCGCCCCGGCTTCCGTGGAAGCCTCCTGAGCAATTGTTTTAGCTTTTTGCTGCGCCTCCTGTAATAAAGCGGCTGCCCGGTTTTCTGCTTCCTTAATTTGCTCTACAGCGGATATACTCTGCATTACAGCTATCCTTTCTAAGCGGGACAAATTTTACTTTTGAACGTCTTGCGTTTTTGGAAAAACAGTTCTCATCAAATAAAAATAGATGAACTATCGCCTTAACAAGATTTCATCATCAAACACCAGATAATATCTCTTCGGCTGATGATTCCCACCAGGCGCCCATTGTCCACCACCGGTAACTGCTTCACCTGACGGGCATTCATAAGCCCGCCGGCAAGAATAGCATGCGAACCGGGTGAAACAATAAACAGCTCGGTTGTCATTATTTTTTTAGCCGGAATATTCAAAACATCACGCAAGCGACCCTCTATCGCTTCCGGATTGGTCCAGTAGATTTCGTTCTCCATGACTTCCTTGTATGTTGGAAAAAATGCCCGAAACAGATCCTTATAAGTTATAATGCCAACCAATTTGTCACCGTCTTCTACCACTAATAAATCATTCAAATGATAGCGGAGCATCAGCGATTGCACTCTCCGAAGAGGTGTGTCCGGTGAAACGGTTAATACATGCCGGGTCATAACTTCTGAAACTTTCATGATATTCTCCTTATGCTATTGTCCTAAAAATAAAGGTTTTTCGGCGACGCCGATTAAGTGCTTGATAAAACTGCCTACAAAAAATTCGAGAATTCCCTTTTTTGAATGGATGCCGGCGACAATCAGGTCTGCCCAATCCATATATTTTTCTTCCAGGGCATTGATGATGTTTTCAGGGGTCCATTCTAAAGTGATGTTTGTTAAACCGTTGACTATTAAATATTCTTTTGCCTGTTTCAAATAGTAATAACCGGCGTCCATATCGTCGTGGGAGCTTAAAAGAGTGATCTCGAAATCATAAGCATTGGCAAAGTGAATAAAATGATGTAGCGTACGGGACGCGGCGATACTTCCATCGTAAGCAACCAGTACTTTTCGGAGTGTTTTATACTCTGCCGGTACAGCCATAATCGGTGTAATCGCATGATCCAGAACTTTAACCAGCGAGTCGCCCGGCTTCTCTCGAGTTTCGAAATGGAAATAGGTCTCCAGGCCCATAATTACCAGGTCATAAAAATTGGATGCTTCCAAAATCCTGTTACTCGGGCAACCCTTGCATTCCGCTTCCTTATGGGAAACGTTAGCCTTCTCGCAAGTTTCCCGGAGGGTTTTTAAAAGATTTTCGATCCGTTCATACGCTTCCTGTTTTTTGAATTCTTCCAACTTTTCGGCATAGTAAAGAGCGCCGCGGGGTACGGGCCCGATGGATTTTTCTATTCCCGGTATATCCAGTATCACCATGCCGGTAATCTCGGCGTTGTGCTTTTGGGCAATTTCGCAGGCGTATTTCATTGCTGAGACGGAGTAAGGTGAAGGGTCAAGAGGAACTAAAATTCGGTGAATCATGATGGTCTCTCCATATTTTTAGTTATCATTCATTTATTTTTTATGCTCATATTTGGCTCTGAGATATGGATTCCCGCTAAAAACATGCGGGAATGACAAAAGTACACGATAGCAAATGGCTATTCTCCCCGAATTATGGATTTAATCCGCATCAACCGGCTGGTGTCGGCCCGTTCAACCTCTTCCAGTTTGTTTTGAATAAAGCGCACCTGGGATTCGATTTGTGGTATCAGAATATATTCCAGGGCATTCACCCTGCGGCGGGTGGTTTCTATCTCTTGAATCACCAATTCAATCCGCCGTTGATTTTCCGCCAATTTTAGCAGGAGAGGAATTGCCTGCCGGAAACTTTGCAGGCTCCCATCCAGATCGGAATTGGTTTCCAAAAATCCGTAAGGCGGCGATGATATTTCCACCGACCCTCGCAGCACCGGCGCCTTTAAGTTCAGCAGATGCACTTGTTTTCGCTCAATGTCAAGATGAATTAATGGCGCTGCCAAAATGTTATAGAGCGCTTCTTCCCGCAGTACTCCCTTGCCCAGCAGAAATTGGCGATAGACCCGGTTTAACAGATCATCTACCTCCTCCCGCATCTGCATAACGCTGCGAATTTCCTTTTGAAAGATTTGAATCAATTCATCCAATTTATGCTTCAGCAGGTTGTGGCCGCGACGAGCCATAACCAGGCGCTTGCGCAATTTCAGCAGTGTCATACGGTTTGCGCTGACATTATGTAACATGATCGCTCTCCTCGATGCCTGTCTCGGAACCGGCGTTTTGATAATATTTTTCGATATGGGTTTCGCGAATCCGCTTGAGCATGGATTTTGGCAGTTTGGAGATCAAATTCCAGCCAATAGTAAGCGTCTCTTCTATATCGCGGTTTACTTTATCGCCCTGGTGGATGAACCGTCGCTCGCACTCCTCTGCGAATTTCAAAAACAGCCGGTCTTCTTCCGACAATGCCTCTTCTCCTAAAATCACCGTCAATTCCCGGGCTTCCAGGCCCCGGGCGTAGGCAGAAAAAATCTGGTTTGCCAAATCGGCATGATCCTCACGGGTCTTGCCTTCGCCAATCCCTTTATCGCGCAGCCGCGATAAAGAAGCCTGAATTTCCACCGGGGGATAAACGCCTTTTTTGTGCAGGGAGCGGGCAAGGATAAACTGCCCTTCGGTAATGTAACCGGTCAAATCCGGGATGGGATGGGTCTTATCATCCTCCGGCATGGACAGAATGGGGATCATGGTAATGGAGCCGGCGCGGCCTTTTATGCGGCCGGCGCGTTCGTAAACGGTGGATAGGTCGGTGTACATGTAGCCCGGGTAACCCCGGCGGCCCGGCACTTCTTTACGGGCGGCGGAGACTTCCCGCAGCGCCTCGCAGTAATTGGTCATGTCGGTCAAAATTACCAGCACGTGCATATCCAGATCGAAGGCCAAATATTCCGCAGCGGTGAGCGCCAGGCGGGGAGTGGCAATGCGCTCGATAGCCGGATCGCTGGCTAAGTTCAGAAATAACAGCGACCTTTCCAATGCGCCCGATTCCCGGAACGAGGAGATGAAAAATTGCGCTTCTTCAAAGGTAATTCCCATCGCACCGAAAACCACTGCGAAATTTTCCTCTTTGCCCAGCACTTTGGATTGCCGGGCGATCTGGGCGGCCAATTGGTTATGGGGCAATCCCGCCCCGGAAAATATGGGCAGCTTTTGCCCGCGCACCAGGGTGTTCAACCCGTCGATGGCGGAAATTCCGGTTTGAATAAATTCCGAGGGATAATTTCTGGCAAAGGGATTGATCGGGCTGCCGTTAATATCGCGCTGAATTGCAGCAATGGGGGCGGGCGCGTCGTCTATCGGGCGTCCCTGGCCGTCGAATACCCGGCCCAAAATATCCTCCGCCAGCCCCAACTCCATGCCCCGGCCCACAAAGTGAAATTTTGATTCCTGCAAGTTTAAACCGGCAGCGCCCTCAAATAACTGGATCAAGACTCTATGTTTATCAACTTCCAGGACGTTGCCGTGGCGAAGCTCTCCGTTCACTTCAATTTCCACTAATTCCTGGTAGTGTACATTTTCATTCACTTCCACGATGACCAGCGGCCCTTGCAAATCGGTAGCGCTGCGGTATTTCTTCTTCATGGAAAAGTTTCCCCTGCCCGTTCTTCGATGTTATAGACTGGTTTTTAAGAAAACATGTTTTCAATTTCCTTTACGATATCCAAAAAAGCGATGGAAATGCCAACTTCCCGCTTTTCGAGAACGATTGGCCTGCCCTCATCAGCTAACTCGCGCGTTTCCAAACTTAGCGGCAAGGAGCCTAAAAATTTCACCTTCATTTCTTCTGCCTGTCTTTTGCCGCCGCCGCTTCCGAATAGATCGATCCGGGCGCCGCAGTGGGGACAGATCAGGGTTGACATATTTTCGATAAGGCCAATATTGGGGATCTCCATCTTTCTGGCCATACCGATTGCCCTCCGGGAGTCGATGAGCGACACTTCCTGCGGGGTGGTGACGATAATCGCCAGGTCCGGGGACATTTTTGGGGTCATGGTAAGAATCTCATCACCGGTGCCGGGCGGAAGGTCTGCTACCAGGTAATCCAACTGCCCCCATTCCACATCGCCCAGGAATTCTACCAACAGTTTGGAGCGCAGCGGTCCCCGCCAAATAACCGGTTGATCCGGTGAAATCATATTGGCGATAGAAATCACCTTTACCTGGTTTCTTTCCTGGGGGATAAGACGGTTGTCGCGCATGAGAATTTCACCATTCAGCCCGATCATTTTAGGTACATTGGGGCCGGTCACGTCTGCATCGAGTAAACCGGTTTTATACCCTTTGAGTTGTAATCCGTAAGCAAGGTTGACGCTTACCGTGGTTTTGCCAACGCCGCCCTTGCCGCTAAAAACAACAATGCGATGGCCAATCCCGGCCAGATTGTCGCTAATTTTCTTGTTTTGCATTTCAATCTGTTTTTCTTGTTCCGGAGTAAGCATTTTAATCACCTTTGATTTTCACATACTGGCTTCCATTGATTTCTTCTTAAAGCGGATACTTAATCCTTCCCAAATTTTTGTAATACATTTTCCGCAGCGCTTCTATGTACCGTGATACTCATCATCTTTAATTTTACATAGTCTTCATGGTAAAAATAATAACCGGCATTTTTACCGTTGCGGGATCCGCTTCCGGAATCTTTTATCAGATACCAATCTTTACCGTCTTTTTCAGTATAACCCACTAAGTGAATCCCATGGTCATCGGTGGTGGATCGGTTGCTGAAACGGAATTGCCGGGCATTTTCATCGATGTAGTCTGCGGGGATATCAAACGTGGGCACCATCGCCACTTCCGCATGGGATTCATAGCCGGCTTCCGTCACATCCCCGCCGATGCACAGGGTATATCCCTCTCGGATCGCCCGCTTCAGGATTATCATAAAATCTTCTAAAGGAACATTATAATAGTCTGTGCTGTGCCACCAATTGTCCGGAACTTCGTATTCCGCTTTCTGATAATACGGTTTTTCCATCAGCGACATAAAGTCGATGTAATCATCCAAATTCAATTTCACCACTTTTTGCAGGTATTCTTGCGGGGTCATTTTTCTACCGTCTGTCACAATGCTTTCAGGCGGCGCTCCCAAATAGTGATCCAGAATCGCCCTGATGTTTGCCAGAACCTGTTCCTCATTCCAGATGTTATTCTCTTTGATAAACTGCAAGTAGTTCTCCATCTCGGAAAACAACTCTTTGTGATCGTGGAACTTTTGCCCCGGCTTCAATGCCGGATAATCTTTCTCAGGAACGATGCCGTACATTTTCCATATCCGCGGAACGGCGTTTGCTTCCGAACCCTCTGCGAACTCCGAATCGCCCCGTTCCCGTACAAATCGCCGCGCTTTTTCCACATATTCCCAGTAAACGGTGTACATCTCGGAGAGCTTAATCTCCTGCCCGGTCTGCCGGTAAATTTCCGATTCAAAGAAGGAGGTGGCAGAGTAGGACCAGCAGGCGCCGGTTCTTCCCTGGGAAATGGGCGGATTGTGCCGGTAGCTGCTGAATTCGCTTACCGTATCAGGCAGGTCTATTCCTGAAAAGTCCATTCTGAAAACTTTTTCCGATTCTTTTTCCTTCTCCTCAAACTTTTTGATTTCTGCCTTGATGTGCTCATAGAATTCGTTTTTGTATTCCGTCATAAGACCATGATCCCGCCGTTCTTCCTGCGCAACCAGCAATTGATTAGCAAAAAACAATCCCAATAACACCCAGCCAATTACTCTCTGTCTCATAGGTAAGCTCCTTTGTTTGCCCTTTACTTTTCCTTACTCGTGATGTTTATGATCATGGATACTATGCTTAAGCGTCGGCGCAGCAAGAATTTTAAGCTCTCCCCGCCGTAATTTTTCCAATGCATCTTTACCGGACATCTTGCGGGCAAGCGCAACTTGCAGGTTAAGGGATTCGACCAATTGATAGGCCTGCGGACCTATATTTCCGGTAATGAATACCTTAACGCCCGCTTTTGCTGCCTGCGGGATAATGGCATGATCGTGCTCTTCATCAGGATTCCGGTTATCGACCACGTTTACCTGCATTGTGTCCGGATCTACTATTAAGTAATATGGCGCATGGCCAAACCGTTTTGAAACGGGGCTGTCTAAATTGTTTTCCCGGGTCGCAATTAACACTTTCATATAAAATTTCTTTCCGAGTTTTTTAGTGGCTGTTTAAGAGACGGCCTGGCTTACGCGCATGGCCGGATTCATCAGTGAACTGCTCCTCTTGTTTCAGGAATGGATGAAAGCCCAATCCCATCCACCGCTGTCCCGCAAAATGGGCAGCGGCCATTGGTGATAAAATTTTTGATAATTTGAAAGCCGCTCCGCCTGATCAATGCTTTTTTGCAGTGGTGGCAATAGGTTGTTTCGGTTCTGGTATCATTAATATTCCCGATATAGACATACCGCAATCCGGCTTTTTGACCGACCTTTTGGGCGCGGTAGAGATCACGCCGTGGTGTTGGGGGCAGATTTTTGAGTTTATAAGCAGGGTAAAATGCGTTGATGTGCCAGGGGGTTTCGTCGCCCAGGTTTACAACAAATTCGGCAATGGATTGAAGTTCCTGTTCCGTATCATTCATGGTGGGAATTACAAGCGTTGTTACCTCCAGCCAGATACCCAACTTTTTCATTAATGTCAAAGTATCTAACACGGGCTGCAATTTTGCTTTGCAGATTCTTTTATAAAAGTTTTCTGAAAAAGATTTTAAATCGACATTCGCTGCATCTAAGTAAGGGGCAATGGTTTGCAATGCTTCCGGGGTAAGGTAGCCATTGGTAACGAAGATGTTTTTGATATTTTTTTTATATGCAATCCGGGCAACATCCAGGGCATAATCAAAAAATATCGTTGGTTCAGTGTAGGTATAAGCAATGCTCTGGCAACTATGCTCAACTGCTTGCGCTACCACTTCCTCCGGCGGCACATACTCTCCCATGATTCGATCTTCACGGATCGGCATCAGGGAAATATCATAATTTTGACAAAAAGCGCATCTAAAGTTGCATCCCACCGTGGCAATGGAATAAGCTGTTGATCCGGGATAAAAGTGGAACAGCGGTTTTTTTTCAATGGGATCAACATGTTGAGCGATTAATTTCCCGTGATTTAATGAGTATAAAATACCGTCAATATTTTGTCTAACACCGCAAACACCTTTTTTGCCGTTATGGATCACACACCGGTGCGCGCACAGGTTACACCTTACTTTATCTCCTGGCAGTGTGTTGTATAGGATTGCTTCTTTCATTACTACACTTTGTATTCGGGATGATGTTGATCCAGCGCGGGAGATTCCCGGATGACCAGAATAATCGTCTCTTTCTTCGTCGTAAACGGGCCATGAGAAACGTGGGCGGGAATCAGCCGGTAAGCGCCGGGACCATACACTTTGCCTCCGCTTTGGTATTCTCCTTCCAGAACGAAATGCTCTTCGGTCGTTAAATGGCTGTGCGCTTCCATGTGGAATCCTTTGGGCAATTTGAGCAAAAAGGTTTTTGCCTCCTCCGCTTCTCGCAGCACCTTAATCTTTGTACCGCCGGGATAGCCCGGGGCCTCTTTCCACTCCATATCTTCCGAGTTAAGCGATTTTTCTTTCATGGCCATACCCCTTTCTTAAGATTTGCCATGTCAATTTTGTTCATACTCTAATTATTTGAGGGGTCGCGGAGTTTCTTGCGCAAACGACAAGCAGGGATGCTTGTCGTACTGTCCGACCGGCATCCCTGCCGGTCGGAAAACGCGCACCCAATTTCTATGCACAACGAGCTGAATCATATTAAAAACTCTGCGACCCCTCAATTATCTCTTTAAGATTGACATGCTTTTTGACCAATTGGGTTAACAAATCAATTTTTTCATCATCATCTTTTGTCAACAGCGGCTCAATATGTTCTACCTGCATGGCAGCGCGAAAAGTATCGAGGGACACCAGCAACAGCGGTATATTGGCTTCCGTGGCGATTGAAATAATCTTTGCCGGGGGCAAAATGTTATTGGTCAGAATTATACCCGCCGAATCGGTTTCGATTGCTGCCAGGATCATATCGCTGCGGTCGCCGCCGGTGATGATCAGTTTATCCTCCTTCTTGAATAGCCGGTGCCGCATTGCTTCATTGGCAGATAGAGCCCCGACAAAAACATGCTTCGCCACCCGGTTCATTCCGTTTTCCCCGGCAATCACTTTCGCCGTCAGGTGATCCGCCAGGTATCGCATCGTCATGTGCGTTAATTGTTCCTGATGAGGGATGATCCCCAGCACTTTTATACCGGTCTCGGAAAGGTCTTTAAGATAGATTTGTGTAAAATCTTCTACATCCCGCACCTTGTTGACAATTACCCCGGCAAAATCAACCCCGGAGACTTCAATACACTTTTTAATAAACATGATGTGGTCCAGGCTGGCGGGATCGTTCCCATCCACCACAACCAGCAGCCTGCCGTTAACATAATTGGTTTGAAATATCGGATTGAGATGTACCGAGGTTCCATATTCAAAGTCTTTGCCGGTTTCAATAAACAGAAGCTCTTTATTTTTTACTGCCTGTGAAGCCATTTCCTGTATTTTCTTCTCCAGGGTTTTTTCGTCGTACATATATCGAAGTTTGGAATGCTCAAAGCCGAGGCTCATATTATGCGGTTGCTCATCCAGGCCAAAAATACCGGTCATCAATGCCGCATCGTAATCCCAGGTTTTCTTCTCGAAGTGAATCAGCCGGTCTCCGAAAGGCTTTATGTACCCGAATTTTTTACCCAATGCCTTGCCGATGCCGACCGCTATGGAAGTTTTACCGGCGCTTTCCCGCGGTGAGGCGATGATAATCTTTTGCATTTTAGTTTCCTCCTAAGATTTTGAAATGAGTATTCTGGCATCGAGGGCTTTGCTACCCTCGCCTTCACCGTAAACGATGAGAGGATTGATTTCTATATCGGAAATTTCTTTGAAGTGATATAAAACAGCGCCTATTTTGAGAATGGTCTCCACCACGCCCTGAATATCTTTCTTCGCTTCTCCCCGAACGCCTAAAAGCAGGGGATATGCTTTTATTTCGCTGATCATTTTAAAAGCCTCCTGCCGGCCCAGGGGAAAGGCTCTGAAGGAGACATCTTTCATCACCTCCACATAAACGCCGCCGAGACCGCACATCACGATGGGGCCGAATGAAGCATCTCTTCGCGCGCCGATGATCATCTCCGTTCCGGTTTTTACCATTTCGGAAACCTCGATACCCTCAATTCGCGCCCTGGGATTATGTCTTTTGCAATTATGAATAATGGCCTGGTAGGCGTCCATTACTTCATCCTGATTTTCCAGGTTCAAAAGAACGCCCCCCCAATCGCTTTTATGGATAATATCTTTGGAAACCACCTTCATTACCACCGGGTAACCAATCTTTTCCGCAAACTTCACCGACTCTTGCAGGTTGCGGGCGATGTAACTTTGCGGCATCCGGATGCCGGCTGCACGCATAACCGCCTCCGCTTCATTGAGAATGAGAAATTGCCGTTTGTCTTCCCGAACCTGCTCGAGAACCGGTTTGATTGCCGCCCCGTCAATACCGAAAGCATCTAATTTATCCTGTTCGATAACTTCCGTTTTTGAGGTTACATTGTGATAGTTCTTGTACAATGCCCCTAAACAGGATACCGCTTCATCTACATCCATAAAGACCGGCACCCCCCGGCTTTTGATCCGGGAGAAACGGTTCTCCAATTCTTCCCCGCCGACAAATGAGTAAACCGCCGGCTTTACCGGCTTATAATCAGAATGGATCTTTTCGATACTCAGGGAGATTTTCTCGGGATCAAACGCCGCGGTTTCGCATCCCAGGCAAATCACAGAATGGTAGTTCTCATTTTTGAAAACTGCATCGAGCGCGCGTTCATAATATTCAATGCTTGCCTGCCCGGTCAAATCCACCGGGTTCTTCATGGAACCGAATTCGGGAACCACATCTGAGAAGGTGTTTCGCAAGGTTTCCATATCATCATAAAGAGTCACGCCATATTTTTCGCAGGCGTCGG
>WYBG01000456.1 GCA_011526015.1 Deltaproteobacteria bacterium
CCTAATTTCAAGCGGTTGATCAGAAACAGGGTCGCTTTCCCCATGAGATAGCCTGCCGCCGCTCCCAGGGGCATTTGCAAAACAAATGACAGAATAAGATTACCGAACGAAGCGCCCGGTTGGGTGAGCAACTGCACCAGGCCGATGGTCAGGAACACCGCCATAGGGTCATTGCTGCCGGATTCCAGTTCCAACAACGGTTTCAATCGCCCTTTCAGGTGCAGGTTCTTTGAACGCAAGATCGAAAAAACCGCCGCCGCATCGGTAGATGAAACAATAGCGCCGAGCAATAAACCTTCCAAAAGGGAAAATCCCAGCAATACTCTGGCAAAAATCCCTACCATCAAGGCGGTTATAAAAACGCCCAGCGTGGAAAGCGTCAGACCGTATTTGAGCACCGGGCGAACGCTGTCCACGTTGGTATCCAGCCCGCCGGAGAACAGAATAAACGCCAGCGCAAGAACGCCCACAAATTGCGCGGTCAGGGCATTGTCAAAATAGATGCCGCCCGGCCCGTCAGAGCCGGCGAGCATCCCGATGGCCAGGAACAAGAGCAATGCCGGAATGCCGAAACGGTCCGATATTTTACTGGCCAGGACGCTCAGCAGCAATAATAACGCGATGGCGAGCAGAATGTATTCGATGATGATGGCCAACTGAATTTGCTCCGTCCACTTCCGTATTTCTATCAGGATTTTCTACTGTTGTCTTGATCCGCGTCGCCGACTTCTGATCGAATCGTTTCAAGTAATTTTTTCAGTCGGTGGTAAATGTCATTTTTGTTACCCTCCTTACGGATTCCAACCCCCACAACGTAAACGATTACTTTCTCTTTTTCAACTTTATAGTCGATGCGATACCGCTGCCCCACTGCCCGCACGCTGCGATAAGAGGCAAATATACCCTTCAATGGTTTCCCTTGTAAATCCGGAGAGTCCGCTAACCGGTCAATTCGTTCAATAATCTTCTTTTTGACCCGGGCATCGGATATTTCGCTGAGCATCTCCCTCGCGAGTACGGTCAGCACAATCGCGTATTTCATACCAGCCCAAGCTCCCGCCTGGCGGTTTCCCATTCGATGAGCTTCCCTTTTTCAGCTTGCTGGATACTTTCGATTAATCTGGCAGTAAACGCTCGATCCGAAAGAATTTCGATGGTTTCCAGCCAACTTTCGTATTCTTTATCTGAAATCTGCACCGCAACATCGATCAAGCGTTCGACAAGCTCCTCCACGGATATTCCCAATTTTCGCGCTTGCTTATTCAATTTGCGGGTTTTTGCCGGGGATAATTCTATTTTCACCGTCATTGCATCACTCCTGCATTTTGCTTTCGATATTCAAAGTAAATACAATCTACCGGAGAAACAAAATTACTTTCAAAATTGGTCTTGTTTTACGCTGAGAACCAGAATATCAGCGGGTAATACAAAAAAAGTGAATCGAACACCTTTACTTTCTACCGCGCCCGCTCGATGGTTTGCAGCGCCTTTTTCGCTTCCACCCGGAAATTCACGTCCCCGGATTCCTCGTTGATCTGTTTCAAAACTGCTTCGCCGCCGCGCACCCGCAACTGCCCCAGCAGTTTGATCGCTTCCATTTTTACCCCGTAATTGGCGTTTGCGGCAAAGTCGATCAGGGCTGCGTGAAGTTGAGGATCGGCCGGGGCGCAGCTTTTCCAGGCATTCAGAGCCGCGGTGCGGATATGCTGGTGGTAGTTTTCCCCCGTGTAGGGGCGAATCTCCGCCGCCAGCGCCGGGTCGCCGATCTCCCCGAATCCTTCCAGCGCCGCCAGGGTAATTTCCCGGTACCAGGCCGGGCGGTCGATGTGCTTGCGAATGATCGGCGCGGCTCCGGCCGGGCGGTTCTTCGCCAGGGCTTTTAGCGCCGTGGAAGCCACGTCGCTGTGGGAATCTTTCTCGATGAGATTTTTCAAGAGCGGCGCAGCGAATTGGGGCGGAAACTGCGCCAACCCCAGCGCCGCGGCCTTGCGCACCCGGTAATCCGGCTGCTGCAAGGCTTTTGCCATCACCTTTTCTGCTTCGGAAGTGCGGATTTGCCCCAACAGCAGCGCCGCCTCGGCCTTCAATGCCCAGAACGCGGAACCGCTTAAAACGCCGGAAAGCGCCGCCAGGGTGCGGGGATGGCCGGGAAACCGCCGCGCCGCTTCCCGCATCGCCCGGATTCGCCCGGGGAATTCGTCATGCTCGATCTGATACGCCAGCTCGTCGATGGATTTTTCGAAGCGGATTTCCGCGACTAAGTTCCCCGCGCCGTCAAAACTGACCATGAGGGGCTTCTGCTCGCACTCGATGATAAATTCCTCCTCCGCCTCATCCACCCAGAAGGTGCGCCGCTCGGTTTTTCCGGCGGTTACGATAGCTACTTCCACAGGGAGGGTGAACAAACCCTGTCCCTCCACCAGCGGCTGTACCTGCTTTATTGTTAGCGCCAGCAATTGGCGATCCGGCAGGTAGGAATAGCTGATTTCGAAGACCGGGTGGCCGGCGCCATAGATCCAATCATCGAAAAACCAGTCTAAGTTCCTGCCGGTTACGGCTTCGATGGCGGCGGCAAAGTCGCGGCTGTCCACGTTGGAAAACTCGCCCCGGCGCAAAAAATAGCTGCACGTTTTAAAAAACGGTTCATCGCCTAACACCCGACGCAGGCAGTGAAGCACCATCGCACCCTTCAGGTAGGTGTGTTCTTCATTGTAAATGTCGCTGGTTTTATCGAAGTAGTGATATTCTAAGGGGCGGATGAGGCGCTCCTTTTTGACATACTCCAGGTAGCGGTCCAGCGCAGTCTGGCAGTCCAGCAGCAGGGTTTCGCGCCCCAGGGATTCTTCATCCCAGAGGAATTGCAGGTAGGTGGCAAAGCTCTCGTTCAGCCAGATGTTACCCAGGTTTTTGCAGGTGATATTGTCGCCGAACCAGTGGTGCGCCAGCTCGTGGGAGATCGTGCCCTCCGCGGTCCAAACGTTGTAATAATAGTCGAAATCCGGTCCCCCGAAATCATCCGGCACGGAGGCGTCGCGCAGCACCGAGGCGCGATGCCCGGTGACGGAGGTGTGCTCCATCGCCCCGAGGGAATAATCCGGCACCGCGACCTGGTCGTATTTGTCCCAGGGATAGCGGTAATGGAGACGCCGGGAGAAGAATTCCACCATCCGCGGGGTATTGCGAAACGCATACGCCCCCTCCGCCAGGCGGCCCTTGGGAACCCAGTAGGCCAGGGGAATGCCGCCGAAAGCCGGGGGCAGGTCTCCTTTTTCGAACTCCCCGGCGTAAAGCGCGATCAAGTAGTTGGGATGGGGCAGGGATTGCTTATAGTGAAACGCCCGCTTGCCGTCGCCAGTAGCTTCGATGCCCAGCAGCGCTCCGTTGGAAATGACGGTGTAGGGAAGCGGCGCGGTAACGCGCATCTCGCTGCTGAATTTGTCATTGACGTCGTTATAAATCGGCAGCCAGTTGGCGTGCAGGCCGCCCTCGCCGTAGGTGTAAACGAACATTTGTTCCGGGTGATCGGGATCGGGCTGGAAATACATTCCGGCATTGGGAGCGGCGGCGTAGCGGATCAGCAGCGCCAGGGTATCGGACGGGGAATATACCCGGTCGAGGGCGATTTGCAGGGAGTTTTTCCCGGTGCTGAATAACAGGCCGACCGGGCCGTCTTTCTGCTGCAACTGCACGGATTCAATCGTCAAACGAATGGCGTCTAAGGAGAGGGCATCCAGCCGGCGGAGGGGATGTAACACCACTTCGGCTGCGCCGGAGACGGTTTTTTCGTTCCAATTTAGCTCTAAATCGGCGCGGTAGTGCAGGATATCGACCACCCGTTCCCGGTTGGGGTGAAATTCCCCTTCCGGCAGGCGCTGGGCCAGGGCGGTATTCATGTGGCTCAGTATCACCAGCAGCATCGTCACGCTCAATACCGTCATACAAGCTTTCATTTTCGCCTCCATTGTCAAGTTTAAAATACTCATTCGACTTCAAAAGATCAAGGAGCGATGCTGGCGGAAGTACCGCCAGGGAGAATTTCCCCGGATTTCCGTACCGCAATAAGGGGATGATTGGCCGGGGACTATTCGAGGCACGCTACTTGCCTATTTTACCGGCGTCTGTGATTGGAAAAGGCTTAAAAATACGTTATGGATGCAAAATCACCTGAAAGAATGTTCAAAAACCGGGAAAAAATCGAAAATCGCTTGTGCAAATCCTATACATCCGGCAATTCCTATATTACCAATAGATGATTCACCCACTAACCCAACAGGAGGAATGTATGGGATATACAGTCCAACACCGTTCGAGCAAACACATGGCGTTTTCCATCGCGCTGTTTGCTCTCTATCTGCCTCTGTGGATATTCGGGCAGTCCTGGAAATTCATCATTTACGGGGACACCCGTTCCAATGACGATGAGCATCGCGAGGTGTTGCAATCCATGGCTGCGAACTCCCCCGGCTATGCCTTCATCCTCAACGCCGGGGACGTGGTCAGCAACGGAACTTCCACGTCGGATTGGGAAACCTGGCAGGAAGCGGTTGACGACATTTTAGGCGGGAGCGGGCAGAGCAGCGTTCCCCCGCGCTACATGGCCACCCCCGGCAACCATGATAACCTGGATGAATCCGCCGGCCTGGCGAACTGGCACACCTACCTGCCCGGCCAGGCGCAGCAATTCGGCAACGAAGGCAAATTCTACGTGTTCGATTACCTGAATGCCCGCTTTGTGATCCTGGACTCGGACGTTTCCTCCCTCACCGGCGCGCAATACACCATGCTGCTGAACGCCATCGAGCAGAATCCCAAAACCTGGCTGTTTACGGTCTGGCACAATCCCATCTTCGATTTCGGCCCCAAGAGTTACGAAGATGAAATCCATGATACCTGGGGAATTCCCCTTTATCAAAACGGCTGCGATATCATGTTCATGGGGCACGCCCACTATTACGTGCGCACCAAAAAATTAGGGCTCAACGGCGATAAACATCCGCCCCTGGACCCCGATGACGGTACCGTGCAAATCGTGGCCGGCAACGGCGCCGCGCCTTTGAAAACCGTCGATCCGGATAACGACGGCAACGGCTACATGGTCGAAAACTATATCAAAGACTACGGCTATTGCGAGCTGAGCATCAATGGCAATAATCTGCAATACCGCCACATTCTGCGCGACGGAACGATTTTCGACGAGGAAATCTACGACCCCAATCCCAAAACCGGCTCCACCCCGGTTGCGGGAGCGAACGGGGGAGAGCTTCCCCGGGCCTATAACCTGCACCAAAATTATCCCAATCCCTTCAATCCCGCGACCACCATCGAATTCAGCCTGCCGGTGGAAAGCGAAGTGAGCTTGAAAATCTACAACAGCCTGGGGCAGGAGGTAACCGCCTTAGTCGCCGAAACCCGCCCCGCCGGCCGCCACCGGGTGGCCTGGAACGCCGAAGACGCCTACGGCAATCGCCTGCCCAGCGGGATTTATATCAGCCTACTGAGGGCCAGCTCCTTTACCAAAGCAGTCAAAATGGTCTTACTGCGGTGAGTCTCTGTGGCAGTTGGAAGAGCAGGGGCATGGGCAGGAGCAGTGGCAGTTGGCAGGAGGCAGGAGTGCCGCGAAGCGGCTCCTTTGGAGCAAAACTTCAGTTTTGCAGGGCAGGGGACGAAAACAAAGTTGCCTACTGCCTACTTGCCTCCTGCCCCTGCTCCTGCCCCTGCTCCTGCTCCTGCCCCTGCTCCTGCCCCTGCCGACAATCATCCCTCCTTCATATCACAAAATCGTTACAAAAAGCACTGGCAAAGCGGGTAATCCTGCAATATATTCGATTTTGGAAATGTGTTCGTAATCGCTCTGCAATCGCAGTTTTGCTAAAAATTCAGACTTTGAATGCCCACTATGGCCTCTATCGAGAATTCCCGGCAAATGGCCGATGGCCAGGGAAGGCCGCGCTCCTTGCAGGAATGGCTGCACAAGCACCCGCTTCTCTGCCGCCATGTTCCTCAAAAAGAGTGGTTCATCTTCCTGGAGGCGGTGCTGAAATCGCTCCAGGTTTCCCACACCGGGGAAGTGCTGCGCCTGCTAAATTCGCACCTGCCGGCGCTGATTCGCCATGAAGTGCCCTTTGAAGCGGCGGCGGAGGGAATGGCGGAATTCCGCTCCCTGGTGTTTTATCACCTGGTGAATAATCCCGGGCTGGCCCCGCAGCATAAAGAACAGGCCATCGCCAGCCTGGTCTCCCTGTTCGACAACGTCTTCCGGCTGGTGCGGGAGAGATACGCCGGCGCCGCTTCCCTGAAAATGGGTGAAGAAAAAATTCCCCACCCGCCCCAGTTAGAGGGGCTGGAAACTATGGCGTTTTACGTGGAAAACGAACGCTTCGGAAAGGGCTACCTCAACCCGGCGTTTCAAAAATGGACCGGGGTGAATTGGGGGCATTTGCGGAGCCGCGCGGGCTGGGAAAGCCTGGTTCACCCGGAAGATTACCGGAATTTGCAGGCCACCATCGCAAAGTTAGTCGAAAACGGGTTTCCGTTTTACGAACTGGCCTACCGCCTGAAGCACCACTCCGAGCACTGGCTTCACGTGGTCGAATTGGGGCGCATCACCTACCAGCCCGATGGAACCGCGGCTGCCTTTGCGGGAGTCATCTTCGAAGCCAGCAGCGTGTATCACAAACAGCACCTGTTGAACACCGAGCCGGCAAAGGTGCTCTACACCATTGCCGAATCTCCTTCCTCCCTCGATCCGCAGCGCTGGCGGCAGCTTCAAGAGGCGGAGAAAAATTACCTGGCGCTCTTCGAGAGCTCTGCACTGGCGATTTGCATCACCCGGGAAGAACGGCTGGTATCCTTCAACCGCGCCTTCCTCTCCCTGGTGGGCGCTACCGCGGAAGCGGCGGAACAAGGCGCGATTTGGGATTACCTGGATCCGGGGGAGCATCCTGAAATCAGGCAGCGCCTGGCGCAGCTATCCGGAAGCTCTGAAATATGGGAGGGAGATCTGCGGATGAAAACCGGCAAAGGAGAAGCGCTCCACTGCGCCGTAACGTTGATCGGCATTCAGCAGGAGGGCGAAGCGGCGGTGCTATGGGAAATAGCAGACCTTTCCCGCCCGCGCGCCCTGGAACAGCAGCTTCTCCAGGCGCAGAAAATGGAAACCCTCGGCAACCTCGCCGCCGGCATCGCCCATGATTTCAACAATACCCTCGGCGCTATCATCCCCGCCGCGCAGTTGATCGGTGAAGACCCCGCTCACCCCGAAACCCGGGAGCGCGCCCGGTTGATCTTCCACATGGCGCAGCGGGCGGCGGCGCTCAACCGCTATCTCCTCTCCTACACCCAACTGGCGGGAGAGCGGAAGGAAACCATCGACCTCAACACCCTGATTCAGGAATCCCGCGACCTGCTGAAGAAGATGGTAAGCCCGCTGATCGCCATCGAATACGCGCTGGAGGAAGATTTGCCGAACATAACCGGGGAGCGCAACCAACTACTGCAAGTACTGGTGAACCTGGCGCTCAACGCCGGGGAGGCGATGCCGCGGGGGGGAAAGATCTTCATTTCCACCCGGCAGCGGGTGATCCCGCAAAAAGCCGATCCCTACCGGGCAGTTAAACCGGGAATTTACGTAGAAATGAACGTGCGCGACACCGGGCCCGGCATCCCCAAAGAGATTCGCAATAAAATTTTCAAACCTTTCTTTACCACCAAATCCGCCGGGGGAAGCTCCGGGCTGGGATTGAGCGTGGTGTACGGCATTCTGAAGAAACACGACGGCTACATTACCCTGCAAAGCGCGGAAAACCAGGGGAGCACTTTTAAAGTATTGCTGCCGGTGGCCGGGAAAAAATCTCTCCCCGCTTCTCCCCAACAATCTCCCGGGGCAGAAGTAAAATCCCTCAACCTGCTGGTGGTGGATGACGAAGTTTACCTGCGCGAAGTACTGGCCAGCATGGCCAGGCACCTGGGGCATCGCTGCGTGGAGGCGGCCTCCGGCAAAGAGGCCATTATCGCCTATAAAGATAACCCCGCTAAATTCGATTTGGTGATTTTAGATTACGCCATGCCGGATTTGAACGGCAAAGACACCTACCTGGCCTTAAAACGATTCAATCCCGCCCTGCGGGTCATCCTTTGCACCGGCTACGGGGAACGCCGGGAAGTAGCCGACCTGGCCCGCGATCCCGGGGTGCACTTCCTGCCCAAACCGTTTACCATCGAGACCTTTCGCGAGGTGATCGAGGAAGCGTTAGGGAAGCATATTTAGCTCCGCTGATCCTTCAGTTTTGTGGTTTCTTCGTACCTTTGCGCCTTCGTGGCAAATTTTAAAACGGATGCTCAGGCATTCGCGGGCATTTTTTCGATACAAAAGAACTCCGCTATTCCCCGAATGCCAAATTTTTCGTACCTTGGGGCGAACTAAACATCGAGCATCGAACCATGCGTTATTTACCTTTTCTCGCCGTCATTTTAAGCATCGGAACGGGGGTTCTTATGATGACCTTCTCTGCCCCGGAACGGGGACAGTTTCAGAAAGAAGTGCCGGCGGAACCCGTGCGCCTGCCGGAGCCGCGCTTTGACAGTGCGACCTCCATCGAACAAGCGCTCTTGCAGCGGCGATCCATCCGCAATTACGCCGCTAAATCCCTGACCCTGGCCGAGGTATCGCAATTGCTCTGGGCCGCCCAGGGCATCACTGAATCCGGCGAAGGTTTACGAACCGCCCCCTCTGCCGGCGCGCTTTATCCCCTGGAGGTTTATGTAGCGGCCGGAAACGTGCAAGACCTCGCCCCGGGCCTTTACCACTACCGCCCCGGGGCGCATGAACTGCAAAAAGTTGCCGACGGGGACGTGCGGCAGGCGCTCAGCAGCGCTGCGCTGGGGCAGGATTGTGTGGAAGAAGGCGCGGCGGTGCTCGCCATTAGCGCGGTTTACGAACGCACCGCCCGGAAATACGGCGATCGCGGCAGCCGTTACGTGCACATGGAGGCGGGCCACGCGGCGCAAAACATCTACCTCCAGGCAACCGCCCTGAATTTGGGAACCGTGGTGGTAGGCGCTTTCCGCGATGAAGCGCTCAAACGCATGATGAATCTGCCGGCAGAAGAGGAACCTCTGTACCTCATCCCGGTGGGACATTCGGGAAAGTGATTGGGTTGCCCGGACAATCGAGAATACGGGTGGTTAACATTGCCAAAACGGCTGAGAAAATTGTTTTTGATGGACGAGCACGTGTGCCCCTGGTGGCTGGCCTACACCTTCGATAACCGGTTGAGATCCCTGTTTCACAACCCGGAAGAGCTGCTGGGAGAGTATGTCAAACCGGGCGATACCGTGGTCGATATTGGCGCCGGGATGGGATTCTTTTCTATCGCCATGGCCAGGATGGTCGGGGAAGCCGGGACTGTGATTGCCGTGGATATCCAGTCGAAAATGCTTTCGGTATTGCAGGAACGGGCGAGAAGAAACGGCTTCGAACAACGCATCCGCCTCCATCAATGCCGGGAAAATTCCCTGGGACTTACCGAACCGGTCGATTTTGCGCTGGCGTTCTGGATGGTTCACGAGGTGCCCGATCCGGGGAATCTACTGCGATCGGTTTACGCAATTCTCAAACCATCCGCTTTCTTTTTCTACACCGAGCCCAGGATCCACGTATCTCGCTCCCGGTTTGAGCACATCGTGGGAATAGCGCAATCCGCCGGATTGAAACCCGTTACACGCCCCCCGGTTTCCCTCAGCCGGGCGATGGTCTTCAAACCCTGATCAACGCAATCGTCCTGCAAATCTACGGAGAAAATAACATGCACGGCGGCGACATCATTGCCGAAGTTTTGAAAGCGCAGCGAGTTCCGTTTTTGTTCACCCTGTGCGGCGGGCACATCTCTCCCATCCTGGTGGGCTGCAAGCAGCGCGGCATCCGGGTGATCGACGTGCGGCACGAGGCCAGCGCGGTGTTTGCGGCGGACGCGGTCGCCCGGCTCACCGGCATTCCCGGGGCGGCGGCGGTGACCGCCGGGCCGGGGCTTACCAACACCATCACCGCGGTCAAAAATGCGCAGCTGGCGCAATCCCCCGTGGTGCTGTTAGGCGGGGCCGCGGCCACGGCCCTAAAAGGGCGCGGCGCGCTCCAGGATATCGACCAGATGGCGCTGCTCGAACCCCACGTGAAATGGGCAAAATCGCTTAAACGGGTGAAAGAGCTGGGGCCGGCGCTGGAGCAGGCCTTTCGGATTTGCCGCAGCGGGGTTCCCGGGCCGGTATTCCTGGAATGCCCGGTGGATTTATTGTACGATGAATCCCTGGTGCGCCGATGGTACGGGGTAAAAACGCAATCCCGCTGCTCCCTTGCCGACCGCCTGCTCAAACTGTACTTGCAACGGCACGTTAACAGCCTTTTTGAGGGCGTAGAAGGTGTTAAGCCAGGCATTCTCCGTCCTGTTTCACCTCCCCTGCCCTCCCCTGCAAAAATTCGCCGAACTGCGGAAAAACTGCGTAAAGCTGAACGCCCCCTGCTCCTCCTCGGCAGCCAGGCAGTGTTAGAGGCGCCGGAGGCTGCCGCGATTGCCAGGGCGGTCGAACGGTTAGGCGCGCCGGTGTATCTTTCCGGTATGGCCCGGGGATTGTTGGGGCGGGATCACCCTTTGCAGATGCGCCACCAGCGCCGCCAGGCTCTCCGGGAGGCCGATTTGGTGATCCTTGCCGGGGTTCCCTGCGATTTCCGCTTAGATTACGGGCGGCATATCCGCCGGGGCGCGTACCTGATTTCCGCCAACCGCAGCCGCAAAGAGATGCGGAAGAATCGCCGCCCCGATTTGGGCGTTACAGGAGACGCCGGGCTGTTTTTGCGCCAACTTTCGGAGCTGGTAACGGAAAATCACCGTTGGGCGGGCTGGGTCGAGCAATTGCGTAGCCGCGACGGGGAACGGGACGCGGAAATTCAGCGCAAGTCCGAAGAGCCGGGCGATTCCGGTCTGAATCCCTTGCTGATTTGCCGGGAGATCGAATCCCGGGTAAGCGATCAAAGCGTGCTGGTGGCCGACGGGGGCGATTTTGTGGCCACGGCCTCTTACATCATCAGCCCGCGCGGGCCGCTGTCCTGGCTGGATCCCGGGGTATTCGGCGCCCTGGGCGCGGGGGCGGGGTTCGCGCTGGGGGCCAAACTCTGCCGCCCGGAAGCGGAGGTATGGATCTTGTACGGAGACGGCTCGGCGGGATACAGCCTGGCGGAATTCGATACCTTCGTGCGCCACCAAATCCCGGTCATCGCGGTGGTGGGCAACGACGCCGGCTGGACCCAAATCGCCCGGGAGCAGGCAGAAGTGCTGGGCGATGAGGTGGGAACGGCGCTGCGCCATACCGATTACCACCGCGTCGCCGAAGGGTTTGGGGGAAAAGGATTTTTGCTTAAAGAGCCGGAGAAAATTGCCGAAACTTTGCACCTTGCCCGGAAGGCTGCGGCGGAGGGAATTCCGGCGCTGGTCAACGTCCATTTGGGAAAAACGGATTTCCGCAAGGGGTCGATTTCCATGTAACCGGGGAATTATCAAAATGCTTTGCAATTCCCTTTCAAATGAATATATTTCTTCGGCATTCGTTTAGCTGGAATGTATGGTTAACTAACTCAGGAGGTTCTGATGAAGAAAATTGTTCTCGGTATTCTATCAGTCATTTTTGCAAGTTACCTGATTGCCCAGGAGGGCGCCAAGAAGCACCAGTTCATCGGGGTGGACAAGTGTAAAACCTGCCACAAAACCGAAAAACAGGGAAAACAAGTAGCTATTTGGGAAGCCAGCAAGCACGCCCAGGCCTTTGCCACCCTGAAATCGGAAGAATCGATCAAAATCGCGAAAGAAAAGGGCATTGCCAAAGCGCCTCACGAAGCGCCGGAATGTTTGAAATGCCATGCTTCCGGGTACGACCTGGTAGGCGACACCACCCTGGTTGGGCCTAAATTTGCCGTCGAACACGGGGTTCAGTGCGAAACCTGCCACGGCGCCGGCGGCGATTATAAAACCAAAAAAATCATGGAGAGCCGGGAAGAGTCGATCAAGAATGGCATGAAGGCGATCCTGGTTGCGGACGGCAGCGCGGAAAAGCAGTGCCGCACCTGCCATAATGAAGAAAGCCCCACCTTCAAAGGCTTCAATTTTGAAGAACAGTGGAAAAAGATTGCTCACCCGGTTCCGGCGGGATAAAACTTTTTGAATCACTACCCAAAAATTTGACTCATTTTGAAGGGGTTTGGCATGGCCGAACCCCTTCTTCATTTTCTCCGGAATCCGGTATAAAACCCCTTGCCGTCTCCTTAAAATCTGAAAATAAATAGTCAACCCAGCAACTGAACATCAGGAGAATACCATGCTCAACTCCCCGGAATTATTGCAAAAGCTGCGCCCTTTTTCCATCGAGAATATCGAGGATATCGGCGATATTCTCCAATACGCCCTGCCCTGGGCGGCGCTGTTGGCAGTGGCCCTGCAAGGGGACGTTCGGGCGGCGCAGAACTGGACTTACGCGGGGCTGTCCACCACGGTGCTGACCCATTTGCTGAAACTTATTTTTAACTTCACCCCCCTGGGCAAACGCCCGAACGGCAGTTCTTACAGCTTTCCCAGCGGGCACACCTCCAGCGCCTTTATGGGCGCGGCGTTCGTGCATTTTCAGTTCGGTTTTCCCTGGGCGATTGCGCCCTACCTGCTGGCCGGCCTGACCGGCTACAGCCGCGTCTGGGCGAAAGAACACTGGGTGAGGGACGTAATTGCCGGGGCGGCGCTGGGGATTGGCATCGTTTATCTTTTCCTGGCGGCCCGGTAAATGAGCGGTCGCGCCGGCAACCTTTAGCCGGATTGCGGCATACCATCAAAGAAATCGACCACCCCGGTTTCCAGCGAATACTCGGCCCCCACAACCATCAGCCCAGCGCTCTGAATCAGCCGTTCGAGAATTTCCGATCCGTGTCGCAGGTAATTTACCGAGACGCGCACATTCGCCCGGACGGCGTGCCGCGCCAGGGCGTCGGGGTCGCGCCGGAGTTCGGTTGCGAGCAACAGTTCGACGGATGGGCGAATGCGATCGACAATTGAACGCAGATTGCGGGATTGACTATCAGCCGGCCGCTGAAGCTCTTCCAGGGTTGCCTGAACGGCGCCGCAGCGGGTATGCCCGAGGATCACGACCAGCCGGGTGCCGAATCGCTCCGCGGCGAATTCGACGCTGCCTATTTGGGAAGGAGCGACGATGTTGCCGGCAACGCGAATAACGAACAGGTCGCCCAGGCCCTGGTCGAAAACAATCTCTACCGGCACCCGCGAGTCGGAACAACCCAGGATAACGGCAAACGGTTCCTGGCCGGCCACAAACTCGCTGCGCCGCGTCTGGCTCGTAAGTGTGTCGAGGCTCCGAACACCGGAAACGAAACGGCGGTTTCCATCTCGCAAACGTTCGAGCGCATCTAATGCTGAAATCATTAGCTACTGCCCTTGTCCTGTCTTATCACTTGGTTTTTGACAACTCGCTCGCCAGGAAGCAGAGCTTCTCCCTGCGCCAGCTTCTTCAAAACCTCGCGGTCGATCACGTGCCCGCCCGCGAAGCTGACGAAGCAAAAAGGAACGCCGCCGGCTTTCAAGCGGGTTTCTTGCTCCGCTACCAGTTCCGGTTTGGCGTATTCGTCTGCGGTTCCTAACACCACGGTCAGGTTTACCCGGCTGAAAATATCTTTTTGGGCCTGCAAATCCAGCTCCGGGGGAATCTGCCCGGCCCACAGGATCAGCCGGTCAACTTTTACAGTTCCCCGGCTGATCCAGCGGCACACCGTGGCGGTTCCCTGGGAAAATCCCAGTATGGTGACTTTGACGCGCTCGCGCTGAATCTCCGGCAAAACACGCTCATAAAGCGCATCGAGGTAGTTCACGTAATCGTGGATCTCGTTCAGGCGGTCTTCCCGGGTCATCCAGGTAGCCCCGATGCGCTCGAATGCGCCGGTGAGGTAGAAGCGCGACAGCGCCTCCGGGGCTACGATCAGCCGGGAGCCATCGTCGAGGATCCTGAAATTGCGCAAAAAATACTCCGCCAGTTGCCCGTAACCGTGGCAGACGA
>WYBG01000457.1 GCA_011526015.1 Deltaproteobacteria bacterium
GTTGAACCCTTTCTCCTGGGTCATTCCCGAATGTTTCTATCGGGAATCTATAAGTTTTAGGCCTGTGGATGCCCGATAAAGACATTCGGGCATGACAAAGGGGTGCAAGAACTTAGTGTTTGTCGCGCTAGGGGAATTTGGTGCCCTTTTAAACTGCATCCTGACCTGCCAGGTATTAAGGCAGGGGATGGGTGAGGTTAAAATGTGGCCGATCAAGATACTCACAGGGTTACTTTTGCGTTATTGCGAAAAAAGGTTCGGTCTCAGCAGAAAGCAAGGCATCCCAAAGTATTCCCGGAACAGGCGGATCATTTTAACAATATGAATTTCCTGGTCTCCGTGAATTTTGACATAGAAGCACCGGAATGGCCGGCAGCTTCCAATCGGTAAAAATAGACCCCGCTCGCTAAATCGCTTCCATCAAACAGATATTGGTATTCTCCCGGTTGCAGCGCCGCATCTGCCAGGGTGGCGATCTCTTTCCCGGAAATATCAAATATCTTTAATATGACCCGCACGGGATGGGGAACGGCAAATTGAATAGTGGTGTAGGGATTAAACGGGTTCGGATAATTCTGCGCTAACCGGTACGTGGCAGGAATTCTACCGCCGGAGACCGGCTCCACACTGTTGGTAATATCGCCGACTACTTTGGCATATACATTGGGAGTCACATTATTGAGGCGAACATCCAACCAGGAGCAATAGTAATAAATTCCGTCGGTGGCAATATTCGCCAGGCCCGAATGGATCTCCTGATCGGGCAAAATAAATGGCGGCGCCGTAGGATTTCCGCTCGCATCGAACTGCCTGGCGCGTGCGCGAAACGCCTGAATACCGGGAACCCCGGTTATACTATCGGTCCACACCACCATAAAACTGCCGTCATTACGCATCGCCACTTCCGGCCGGTCATAAATTACGCCCTCTCCGGCGCTGATTTGAAAATTACTCCCCACCAACTGGCCGGAAGCGTTAAAAATCTGGCCAAAAATTTCGCCGGTAGGATTTTGCCTGGTATCTGCCCACACTACTACACTCTTCCCGTCGGCATTCATAGATAAGCTCGGCCAACCATTAAAAGTTCCTGGCGGGTCGCCGAAATTTACCGGTTGATTCCCGCCTACCGGCCCGGAAGTATTGTAAAACTGGGCGGTGATATCAAAATTGGGCTCCTGGCGGCCGTCCTGCCAGACAACCATAAGGATATTGCCATTGGTGGCAATATCCGGAAACACGTGGTCAAAATTCGGCCCGGGATCGGTAGGATGGGGGCTGAAGTAAGGTCCCACAAAATTCACATTGGCGTCAAACTGTTGAATGAGCACGGCGCTAAAATCCGTGTCATAAGTAGGGCCATTTAAAGTCGCAAAAAAGTCTCCACTTGGCGCCATCCCTAAGCGGAGATTCCCGCAATCGATCAGATCTAATGGATTGAGCCATAAGATTACCCCGGTTCCGGGGAGTAAGTCGATGATCTGCCCGGTTGAGGATACTGCCCCGATACCGACCTCGTAAGAAGGAACCCAGGTCCCAATTGTAGAAATTAGACCCACATGCTCTACGGCGACTAACAAGTGGCCGGCGGGCAGGAACTCCAGGTCGATATCACCGCTCAGATAATCCTGGTCATAAATAATTGCCGCGCGGGACTCCCCGTTGAATAAATTGAGCGGCCCGATGGGCGTAACGTTCGCGGAAAACATCTGAACCGCCACGCGTGGCATTGCCGGTATCGGGACGCCATACTCATTATGATCCTGCCAGGCCACGGCAAAGTTACCGTTCGCGGCTGCGGCAACGGCTGTCCGGCCGACACCGGCGGTATTCTGGGCCGGATCATTCACCAGAAAATCAGGTAGAACCACCTGCGCTTCCAGGGAAGAGGCGAGCGTGAAAACCAAACAGGTAAATCGGATAATTTTATACATTGAACATCCTCCTTACTTTATTGATGCCAATCCTCACCCTTGAAAATTCACTTTCGCTCCGGAATATTTTCGCCATTCGCCACTCCCACATCGAAAATTGATTAACAATCAGCAATTTCCAACATGCGATTTCGAAGAATATACAAGTTCTCATGGGTCGCGTAATAGTACACACTTTAGCTCACTTTAGACACTGCTTCTTGCACTTCCTGGGTTGCCGGCTCGAACACCGGGCGGGTGCGTTCGATGAATTCTCGCACCAACCCCACCGCCGATTCCGTCTCGGCGCTGCCGGGAACATATTTGGCAAATTTGACCAGGTCGCAGGCGGTCAGCGTTTCCCGGGCCAGCTCCACCTGGTCGGGCGCGAGGGAGGCCCCGTTGAGCGATGCCAGAATTTCGGTAGTGGTCTCCTCCATCGCGTTGACGTAGAAGCGCCGCTCCATGTAGCGGCGGGCGATGTCCGAGAGTTCGGAATAGAACAATTTGTATTCGCCCGCGGCCAGAAGCCCGCTTTGCAAAAGCTTTTGCAGCTCCGCCAGGGCAATCTCGTGCGCCGGGCGGGGCGATTCTTTTCGGAACACCGGCTGCCCCTGTTTGCTCCGGCGGTACATCCAGTAAGCAAACCCCAGCGCCGCCAGGCCTAACAGCAAACTGCCGATCATCAGCGCCAGGCGCAGGTAATCCGCGGGAATTCCCAGCGGCGGGCGGATATCGTGAATCTCTGCATTGGGGTCGTTCACCACGCTTTTGACGTAAATCTCCAGGGGCTGGGAAGTGATGATCTGGTATTTCGAGGAAGTATCCGTGGGCAGGAAAGCCACCGGGAAGGACGGGATTACGAAGCGCCCGGTGTCGTACACCGAGATCACGTAATCGAACTGCTGGGTTACCCGCTCCCCGGCGATTACGGAATCGTGAATCACGTACTCTTTGATCTCGAACATGCCTAAGTTAGTGCCCTTGCCGGGATCGTTTACTTCCAACCCCTTTTTGCGGGTGATTTTGAGGGTATAGGTAACCCGGTCGCCGATGGTAATGACGGATTTATCCACCGCCGCCGCCACTTCGATCAAGGGGGCCTGGGCGCGCAGCGGATAAACAATTGCCGCCAGCGCGAATAACAGGAGTGCAAAATTTATTTTGCACGTTTTGCAAAATAAATTTTGCACTCCTGTACATTTACTTAATCTTTGCTTCATAAATAACGACCTGCTCCGCCTGCATCAACCGTTCGATAATCCGCTGGTATGCTTCCTGCTTTTTCTGCTGCACAAAATCCTGCCCCGCCTGCTGGGCGACCTCCGCGAACGGTTTGATCCGCTGCACGTGGCCTTTGTCGTCCTTCTCCGCGTAGCGTTCCTTATTGGCCTGGTAGAAAAGTTCCACGTCGGCGTTGCTGTATTTATCGATGTTCGCTTCCTGCTCGATTTCCTGTTCCAGCAATTTCTCCATCATCAGCGCCTTTTTGGCCTGGAATAGCCCTTCGACCACCTCCGGGTCATTCTCCAGACCTTTGCGTTTGGCGGAATCATAGAGCAGCTCCTGGGCGATATATTGCTGCAAGAACTGTTTTTTATGCTCCGTGGTTTGAAATTGCCCGCGCAGGTATTCCGGCAGTTGATTGATCTGAAAGGCCAGGTCCCCGGTGGTAATCTCCCGCTGGCCGATTTTGGCGATCACCTCCCCGGGGCGGGACTGGGGTTTTTGGGATTCATCCAGCGCGGAGGTCTGGGCGATCACCTGCCGGGCGTCCGCGGAGCGGTGCAGCCGTTCCAAACATTCTACCACCTTTTTGCCAAGCTGCGCCTGGAAACTCGCTTGCGGATCCAGGGTTTTCGCCCGGATGAAGTAGGCCAGGGCGTTTTCGTAATCCTTCAACCGCTCGAAGTAGATGTTCCCAATCTGATAACAGATATTGGCCTGCTCCTTTTCATCTACCGGATAAAAGCGCAGGTACTCCTGGTATTCGACGATGGCCTGGCTGAAAAGCTCCTGGTTGTAGAGCGCGTTGGCCAGCTCCCGCTTCTTTTCCGCGGAAACCGCCGGTTTGGAGCCGCCCTGGCATCCCGCCAGCAAAAAACCGCCCACCAATCCGACGGTTAGCAGTTTGAAAACGTTTACAAAACCTGTTTGTCTCATCTTCATCATTTAAATTTTTGGTGTTCAAGTGTTTTAGTGTTATGGTGTTTTGGTGTTATGGCGTTTTGGCGTTTTGGTGTTTTAGTGAACCAGCATACGCCGGATACTCCCATCCCGAAACCATAACACCCGAACACCTGAACACGATAACACCATTTCAGCGAAACCGCTTCGCCCTCATGCGGAAGAATTTCGTCAGCGGGCGGATGTAGGAACGGTCGGTGTATATGTCGATGTAATCCATCCCGATAGATTTGAAAAACCGCTCTAAGTCGGATTTCTCCTTCAGGGCGTTGCGCGCGGCGCTGTCGCGGATTTCCCGCACCGAGGTATCCAACAGGAGGGTTTCGCCGGTTTCCAGGTCTTCCAATTCTAACAAACCGACCGCCGGCAGCCGCTCCTCTAAGGGGTCGATGACGTGAATCGCCACCAGGTCGTGGCGTTTGTTGGCGATCTGCAAATCCTTTTCGTAGCGCTCCGCCATAAAATCGCTGATCAGGAATACCGTGGCGCGCCGCTTGACGATCTGGTTCAGATATTCCAGGGCGGCGGCGATGTCGGTTTTGGCGGCGGGGCGGGCGCTCTCCTCGTACTCCACGTAGAGCAGCTCCCGGATCACCCGCAGCACGTGCTGGCGGCCTTTGCGGGGGGGCACGAACTTCTCGATTTTGTCGCTGAAGATGATCAGCCCGACCTTGTCGTTATTTTTGATTGCGGAAGAGGCCAGCAGCGCGGCGATTTCCGTCGCCACCAGCCCCTTCAACTGCCCGCGGCTGCCGAAAATCTCCGAGGCGCTGGAATCGAACAGGATCATTACGGTCAACTCCCGCTCTTCCTCGAATACTTTCACGAAGGGATGGTTCATGCGCGCGGAAACGTTCCAGTCGATAGCGCGCACGTCGTCGCCGTACTGGTATTCCCGCACCTCGGAGAATTCCATTCCCCGCCCTTTGAACACGGAATGGTACTCCCCGGCAAACACCTCGTTCACTACCCCGCGGATGCTGATCTCTATCTGGCGGACTTTTTTGAGAAGTTCTTTGGTTTCCATATATGCCTTGCGGCGTCATTGGCTGCGCGTCATTTGTGGTCATTCATGGTCATTGGCGCTGCGCGCGTCATTAATAGTCGTACTGCTTCTTACTTCTCACTTGCCAATCTTCAATTTTCACTCTTCGATTTTCAATTCTACTACGGCACTTCGATCTGGTTCAGCACCCGGCGCACCACGTCTTCGGAGGTGACTTCCTCCGCTTCCGCTTCGTAGGTGACGATGACCCGATGGCGCAGCACGTCCATCCCGATGGCTTTCACGTCTTCCGGGGTGACGTACCCGCGGCGGCGCAGGAACGCATGGGCTTTAGCCGCGGTTTTCAGGTAAATAGAAGCGCGCGGGGAGCCGCCAAAGGCAATCAGCGGCTTCAACTCCTTCAGGCCGTATTTTTCCGGCTCCCGGGTGGCAAACACCAGGTCGATGATGTAACGCTCGATCTTCTCATCAATATATACTTCGTTGACTACCCGGCGGGCGGCGATGATCTCTTTCGGGGAGATGATCGCCCGGGGAGCGGGCGGGGTATTCCCGGCCATGCGGCGGATGATTTCTAACTCTTCCTCTTTGGAAGGATAGGTGATCTTCAGTTTCAGCATGAAACGGTCCACCTGCGCTTCCGGGAGGGGGTAAGTTCCTTCCTGCTCGATGGGGTTTTGGGTGGCCATTACCAGGAAGGGATCTTCCAGGGGATAAGTGGCATTCCCGATGGTAACCTGGCGCTCCTGCATCGCTTCTAACAGGGCGCTTTGCACCTTGGCGGGGGAGCGGTTGATCTCATCGGCCAGGATCAGGTTGGAAAAGATCGGCCCCTTGTGGGTAGTAAATTCCCCGGTGCGCTGGTTGTAGATCATGGTTCCGATCAGATCCGCAGGCAGCAAATCGGGGGTAAATTGCAGGCGCTGGAATTTGCAGTCGATGATTTTCGACAGGGTGCTGACCGTCAGGGTTTTTGCCAGGCCGGGGACCCCTTCTAACAGAATATGGCCGTTGGCGAGCAGGCCGATCAGCAACCGTTCCACCATGTAATTTTGTCCCACGATTACCTGGCCGATTCCGCCGGCAATCTTTTCTACAAAAGCGCTCTCTTTTTGAATTTTCGCATGAATCGCTTGAATATCCACCTGCATGATCTCTCCTAAGCCTGAGTTACAAAAATCAAATTCTACTGTTCAAGAACCAGAATCCACGCGCGAGGTTCCAGAAGCTGGCTTTCAAACATCATCCTGCCCCTGCGGAGCTTGCCCCCTCGGGGGTTCTTGCTTGTGCGCATCCCCTTCTTTTTTGCGCTCCGATAAAAAATTTTCTACCACCCCATAGAGATTGGTAAATTCAGCAGGGTCGATGGTTCCGCCGGCAAATTTAACCAAATCCCATTTTCGCAAGGCTTCATCTACGCGCTGTACTTCTCCCTCGCTTACCCCTGCTCTCACCAGGTAATCGACAAGCTCCCTGGTACTGGCTTCCCGGGCGGGGATGCCATACTGCCGCGCTAAATATTCCCGGAAAATCCGGGCCATCTCCAGGGTCATCTCCCGTAAGTTGGTACCGCGGGGATCCACGTCGTGGGCTAAAATTTTCAAATATTGTTCGGCCAGGGAAATTTCCCGTTCCGGGGCCCCGGCGGCCGCCTTGCGGGTTCTAAAATAGCGTATCAGGAAGTAGGCGATGGCGCCAAAAAAGATGACCAACAAAAGCAGGTAAATGAACGGCGGGAAATTATCCGAACTATCCGGAAGCGGATCGATGACCTGCACGCTCACCCGTTGGGAAATCAGGGAGTTCATCTCGCCGGTTTTCTGGTCCTGGTAGCGGATCTCCAGCCCGTCGATATAGGCCATGCCCAGGGCTACCGGGCTTAAGCGGTAGGTAAAACTCCGAATCGAGCGATACTGACCGCCGGGCACTTCTTCCAGGCGATTGGCCGATCCGCTGCCCTCGATCATCAAATTGGTTAATACCGGCGGGGGAATCGGGAGGATGTGATACCGGCTCATGTCCCCCACCCAGGATAATTCGATTACGAAAATTGCCCGGCGGTTCAGGGGAACCTTGCTATTTTCCAGGTAAGTTTTTAACTCCACCGCCGCAGTATCGTACGAAAGTGAGGTGGAAACAGCCGGGCTGTCGTTGGGTTGGCAGGGCGCAATAGCAGAGAGCAGCAGCGTTAAAAAAAGCAGTGTCGCGGGCAGAGTTTGCTTCAGTACCATCACCTTATGCGGATTCATTGGAGTACGTTCTAAAGAGCGTATTTGAAAATTAGCCACAAAGGCGCGAAGCTTCAAAGCTTCACAAAGAAACATAAATTCCCTGGTGTAAACTTTGTGGCCTGGGGCTTTTGTGGCATGCTTTTCGATTTTTGAAACACGCTCTAATTGAAAAAAAAGGGTGAAGCGCTAACCACACCCTTTTTTTATTAAAATGTAAAAAACGGATCAGTTCGTCGTCGTTGTCCCGGTTTCTTTGGCTTCACTGCCTCCCGCCGTCTGCCCCTGGTCATCTTTCAGGAAAGGCAGCTCATCGATCTCCTTGCCCATGTTATCGATCTCGTATTTTGCGGCAGCGGCCAGTTCATGATCGGGGTATTTCTCCAGGAATTCGGAGTAGTATTTCCGCGCTTTGTCATAGTTTTTAATATGATTGGCGTTAATGTAGCCCACCATAAAAAGCGCTTTGGAGGAGAAAAGGCCGCTGGGATAATCCTGGAGCACTTTGGCAAAA
>WYBG01000458.1 GCA_011526015.1 Deltaproteobacteria bacterium
AATGGTTTGCCTCTCCTGTGTATGGGCGAAGCATTCCGACTACATTTTTTTAAAACACTCTCCGCCTTTTTCGGGAATGCTTCGCCCCTCCATATCCAGCGCGGCCTTCACAAAATGCACGAAGATGGGGTGCGGGCGCATTACCCGGCTCTTCAATTCCGGGTGAAACTGGCATCCCGCGAAGAAAGGGTGATCGCCCAGTTCGACCATTTCCACTAAGTTGCCGTCCGGGGAAAGACCGCTCAGGATCATCCCGTGTTCTTGAAAGATGCGCCGGTAATCATTGTTCAGCTCGTAACGGTGGCGGTGGCGCTCGATGATAATTTCGCTCTGGTAAATTTTCTGCGCCAGGGTTTTCTTCACCGTCACGCAGGGATAAGTGCCCAGGCGCATGGTGCCGCCCTTCTGCTGCACCGCTTTTTGCGATTCCATAATGTGAATGACCGGGTCGGGCGTCGCCGGGTCGAATTCGGAGCTGTTAGCGTGTTTCAAACCGCAGACGTTGCGGGCAAATTCGATCACCGCGCACTGCATTCCCAGGCAAATGCCAAAAAAAGGAACCTTGCTCTCCCGGGCGTAACGGATCGCCGCCAGCTTTCCTTCGATGCCGCGGTGGCCGAATCCGTAGGGCACCAGAATGCCGCTGACGCCGGTGAGGAAGGGTTCCACCCCCTGGCGCTCGATTTCTTCCGAATCTACCCAGCGTAACCGAACCCCGGCGTCGTTGGCCACCCCGGCGTGAACGAATGCTTCGATGATGCTCTTGTACGCGTCGTGCAACTGGGTATATTTTCCGCAGATGGCAATGTCAACCGTTCGCGCCGGGGATTTTATTTTGCGAATAACCGTCTCCAGGAACGCCAAATCCGCTGCCGGGGCGGGCGCGCTAAGCCCTAACTTTTCGATGACCAGGTCATCCAGGTTTTGCGCGGCCAGGCGCAGGGGAACCTCATAGATGGTTTCCACGTCGATGGCTTCGATAACCCCCTCGGCTTCTACGTTACAAAACAGGGCGATCTTGGCTTTGGTGCTCTTGTCCAGGGTGCGGTCGGTGCGGCAGATCAGAAAATCCGGCTGGATCCCGATCTCCCGCAGGCGCATGACGCTGTGCTGGGTAGGCTTGGTTTTGATCTCCCCGGCGCTGCTGATATAGGGCAGCAGAGTAAGGTGAATTTTAACGGTATTTTTCGAGCCGTATTCCAGGCAAAACTGCCGGATGGCTTCCAAAAAGGGCTGGCTTTCGATGTCCCCCACCGTTCCCCCCACTTCCACGATGATAACGTCCGCGTTGGATTGCCGGGCCAGCAAAACGATGCGGCTCTTGATCTCATCGGTAATATGGGGAATGACCTGCACCGTGGCTCCTAAGTAATCGCCGCGGCGTTCTTTGGAAATCACGGTATTGTAAATCTGCCCGGTGGTGATATTGTTCATCTGCGACATGTTTTCGTCGATGAAGCGCTCGTAATGCCCCAGGTCCAGATCCGTCTCCGCCCCGTCTTCGGTAACATAGACCTCTCCGTGCTGGTAGGGGCTCATGGTTCCCGGATCGACGTTGATGTAAGGATCGATCTTCATAATCGTGATCTTTAACCCCCGGGATTTGAGCAGCATCCCCAGGGAGGCGCAAGTGATCCCCTTTCCCAGCGAGGAAACCACCCCGCCGGTCATAAAAATAAATTTAGCCCGAGAGGGAACGTCGAGATTATTCACCAATTCAGACCTCTAACGATTTGTATTTGTCTTTTCATGGTCATTTGCTGCGCGTCATAAAATCGTCCTTTCGCTTCGCGGTCATTTGCTGCGCGTCATAAAATCGTCATTTCGCTTCGCTGTCATTTGCTGCGCGTCATTCGTTGTCATTAAACAGTCGTACTGCTTTTCACTTCTCACTTTTCACTTCTCACTTTTCACTTTTCACTTTGCATTTTTCACTTTTCACTTTGCATTTCCAGCAGCTTCTCTACCGCCGGCACGTCTTCCGGGGTGTCCACTCCCGGGGAAAGCATGTCCGCTTCCACTAATTTCAGGGAATATCCGCGCTCCAGAATGCGAAGTTGTTCCAGTTTTTCCCGGGCTTCTAACGCCCCTTCCGGCCAGCTCAAAAATTCCATCAGAAACGTTTTGCGGAACACGTACACCCCGATATGGCGGTACAAACGCGGCAGGGGGGAAAATTCCTCATCGCGGTGAAAGGGAATGGGAGCGCGGGAGAAATACAGGGTATTTCCATTAGAATCGGTAATCACCTTTACGACCGCGGGGTTGCGCCACTCCGCTTCGGTTTTCAGGGGATAGCCCAGGGTCGCCGCGACCGGGCGGGGATCATCCAACAACTTCCTTACCGCCTCTCCCACCGCCCGGGTAGATATCAGCGGTTCGTCGCCCTGCAAATTGACCACGATTTCCGCCTCCAGGGCGCGGGCCACAAATCCCACCCGCTCGCTGCCGTTGCGAATTTCCACGGGGGTTAAACAGGCTTCTCCCCCGAACTCCTGCACCGCCTCCAAAATACGGGAATCGTCCGTGGCCACCAAAACCCGGTTCACCCCGGGGATTTGCGCAGCTCTTTCATATACCCAGCGGATCATCGGTTTGCCGCGCATGGGGATCAAGGGTTTGCCGGGCAGCCGGGTAGAAGCGTAGCGGGCGGGAATAATCACAACAATGCGATCGTTCATTTGATCACCCTGGGCGCTTTAAAAAAGCCGCCCTGGTTTGAGCGCGTATCCATTATGCCAAAAGGTCGTGCGAAAATAAATAATCGGTGCGGGAAAAACAACTGATAATACCAAATGGTTGGAGGTTGGGTGAGGTTCGAAAATTATCAACAGGATGGCTTTTGCTCCATTGCGTTATGATGGTTAAATGGGCGGAGGGTAGAACGCTGGCGCAGGCAGCCGGCAAAAAAAATGCGCTTCGGCGAGGCAGCGGAAGCGCATTACAGTTTCGATTTTGCATGAAGCGCTTATTCTTCGAATTCCTCGTCGTACTGATATTGAATGTCATTCAAAATAAACTTGCGGGGATCCTGCGCCTTACCCTTGTAATGCACTTCGTAATGCAGGTGGGAACTGGTCGCCAGCCCGCTGCTGCCCACTTCGCCGATTTTATCTCCCCGTTTCACGAACTGGCCCTTGCGCATGTAAATTTTGTTCATGTGGCCGAAGTAAGTTTCAAAGCCGTAAACGTGATTCAGTTGAACGAACAAGCCGTACCCGCCGTTTTGGCCGGCCGCTACCACGTAGCCATCGGCCGGGGCAATAATGGGAGTGCCGCGTTGCGCAGCCAGGTCGATCCCCCTGTGGAAATGAATGCGGCGGTGAATGGGATGTCGCCGGTTTCCGAATCCGCTGGACAGATAAGCATTCAGCACCGGAACCAGCACCGGTAGGTAGCGCAGGGAATCCTGGTGGCGCTCCACGGTGGCCAATAATTTCTGGTAACTATCCTTCTCTAAGCGCACTTCGCGCTCCAGTTTGTCGAGAAGACTCAAATTTTGCAGGAGTTCATTTCCAAAGGAGAGTTCATTGACGTTCAAATGGCTTGCCGGGTCGGCATTGGCCCCCCCGATCCCAACCTGGCGCACGTCGGAATTAATGGGCGGCAAATCCAGCATGGTGCGGATTTGATCGTCCCGTTCTTCCAAAAAACCGATGCTGGCGCGGATTTCATGAATCTTTGTCCCGATCTTTTCCAGCTCTTCTTTAAGAACTAAATTTTCCTTTTTGAGCTGGTTGATCTTGGAGTTCTGGCTGAAGTCGATGACAAAATCCACGGAATATTTGAGCAGCAGAACGATAATGGCAAAACAAGTGAGGGAAATCAGGGCAATTTTCTTGAACGAAAGGTTGAATTCTTTGATCTCGGAAGAGTTGTTCGGGTTAACATATAGAATTGTCGGTCTCTTTTTCATTGTATCAGAACCCCTGTTTGCTGTCGAAGCTTAATAATTTACCACTGGAATGGAAGAAAATAACCAAATCACCTATTTTTGTCAATACTTCCTCAAAATAAACTTAAAATTTTCACCGTGCACTTTTTTCAAATGAAACAATTTCGCTGAATTTGTCATGCCCGAACGCTACCCGCTTAAAACATACGGGCACAAGTTTAATCGGGCATCCATGAGGCCTGGCGGATATGGATTCCCGCTAAAGCTTGTCCCCGCAGGTATTAAGCGGGGAACATGCGGGAATGACACTCTTTGAGCAACAAAATCAAAAAGTGCACGGTAGTGAAAAAATTTTAGTTCTTTTCAGAATTTTCACTCTTAGAGAAAAAAATTGCCCTTCTCCGCTTATTCAAGATCTCTTTACTTGCATCCGGTCTTTGGGATTAGACGCTCGATCTGCGGATTCGAGAATGCGCCTTTTTCCAATATTAGGTCAGGAGTTTGAATCCATGATAAAGGTGCTTAAAGTGAGGGGCGTGGAGGCGGTTGATCTTATTGGAAGAGGGCTTTAATACTGCCCCAGGTTTTGGCAAAGCTGCTAATTTTGAGCATTACCGTAATCGACTCCGTCAGTTGGAAAGTGCCGTCCTGGTTGCGAACGCGCAAACGGTAATAATAGATATTCTTAAGCCCCGCCAAATTGCCATCGATATATTGGTATTCGCTATTATTTCCCCTGGGAGATACTTCACCGATTTTTTTGAAATCCCGGTTATTGGCGCTTCTTTCGACAATGAAAAGATCGATGTCGTTCTCTTCGCTGGTTTTCCAGGTGAGAACGATTTTATCCTCTGAAGGCTCTCCGCTAAATTCAATGATCACCGCGTCTGCATACACCGCAAGCGCCGCCAGTAAGATACCGAACAATGTTATTTTTAGCTGCTTCATCAATAACTTATCATTTTAGCCGCCCCAAATTAAACGATTCGATCACAAAAAGCAAGCCGGTATTTTGAAATTTTCGGGAATCGAGAAATTTCCTTCCTTTGCCAGGAGGGGAAAAATTTACGAAGCGTCCGGCCACGAAGTGACGGCTGCGCCGCAAGCTAACCAGGGGTGGTTGCGGGGGGGGTGACCACCCCTGCGTCGTTCGCTGGACGCTTCACGACGCGTCCCCTCCTTGCAGAAGGAGGGGAATTGAAGAGCTTTTGAGCGTAGCTCTCCTTCGGAGCACGCAAAATCCCTTAGGTTTACGCCTATGCGGCCTTCCGGGAAGGGGAATATTTACCGCGCCATCCCGGACTTCGTCGTGAACTCAGTCGAACGATGGCCGGGATGAAAATCCCCAAAGGGGTAAGACGGGAAGTAACTTTATCTGCCCCTGCTTATTAATTGAAGATTAATGATTCTCAATCGAAAATCATCAATCTTCAATCGCCAATTATTCCACGGTCACGCTCTTGGCCAGGTTGCGCGGCTGGTCCACATTGCAGCCCCGCAAAACCGCCATGTGATAGGCTAACAATTGCAGGGGAATAATGGAGAGGACCGGCTGCAAGAAATTGAAGGTGGTGGGAATGGGAATGGTGAACTCCACCATGTTTTTGAGCTTCTCATCCCCTTCGGAGACCACCGCGATCACCCGCCCCTTGCGGGCGCGCACTTCTTCGATGTTGCTGATAATCTTTTCGTAAGTGCTGTCGCGGGTGGCGATGAACACCACCGGCATGTCTTTGTCAATGAGTGCGATCGGGCCGTGCTTCATTTCCGCAGCCGGGTAGCCTTCCGCGTGAATATAGGAAATCTCTTTCAGCTTCAAGGCCCCTTCCAGCGCCACCGGGTAGTTGTAACCCCGGCCCAGGTAAAGGAAGTTGGTATTATTCTTAAACTCCCGCACGACCTGCTGCACTTGTTCGTCGCATTTAAGCGCCTCTTCAACTTTTTGGGGCAGGGCTTTCAATTCCTGCACGATCCGCCGTCCCATCTCTGCCGACATGGTTTTACCGCGGGCGATCATAACCGTGAGCAGCGCCAGGGCGGTCACCTGGGAGGTAAAGGCTTTGGTGGAGGCCACCCCGATCTCCGGGCCGGCATGGATGTAAGTGCCCCCGGGAGTTTCCCGGGCAATGGTGGAACCAACCACGTTGACAAGCCCCATGACCGTGGCCCCTTTGCGTTTGGCTTCCCGCACCGCCGCCAGGGTATCGGCAGTCTCTCCGGACTGGCTGATAGCGATCACCAGGTGGTCGTCTTCGATAATCGGATCGCGGTAACGGAATTCCGAGGCGTATTCTACTTCCACGGGCAGGCGGCAATATTCCTCGATCATGTACTCGCCGATCAAACCGGCGTGGTAAGAGGTCCCGCAAGCGGTAATAATGATTTTGGGCGCGCGTAAAACCTTATCTTTAATAGGAGTCAGGCCGCCCAGGTGGATTAATCCCTCTTCCGGAAGCAGGCGGCCGCGCATACAATCGGACACCGTACGCGGTTGTTCATAGATTTCTTTTAACATAAAATGTGAATATCCCGCTTTTTCGATGCGTTCCAGGTCATAGGTGATTCTTTCGATCTTTTTCTCGATCACTTCGTTCATGATGGTCTTGGTAAGGTGGCCGTTTTCCAGGCTGATGATCGCAATTTCTCCATCTTCCAGGTAAACCACGTCGCGGGTGTGGGCGATGATCGCGGAGGCGTCCGAAGCCACGAAGTATTCGTTTTCCCCAATGCCGATCACCAGCGGGCTGCCCTTGCGGGCTACGAAAAGCTTTCCGGGGTCATGGCTGGTGATCAATGCTAACCCGTAAGTGCCTTCCAATTCCTGCAAGGCCGCGCGAAAAGCCTCTTCAAAATTCAACTCGGTTTTATGGATTTCCTCGATCAGGTGCGCGATCGTCTCTGTGTCGGTCTCGGTTCTGAATACGTGGCCTTTTTCTCCGAGCATTTTGCGAAGGGCGTCGTAATTCTCTACGATGCCGTTGTGAACCAGCACGATATCGCCATTGCTGTCGGTGTGGGGGTGAGCATTCCGCTGGTTGGGTTCCCCGTGGGTGGCCCAACGGGTATGGGCAATCCCCACGGTTCCTCGCATCGGTTTTCCCTCCACCAGTTCCTCCAGGGCGGCAATCTTTCCAACTTGTTTCTGAATGTCAATATGCCCATTCAAGGTTAGCGCGACCCCGGCAGAATCATAGCCGCGGTATTCCAACCGTTTCAAACCGTTAATCAATATCGGGTAAGCATCCCGCTTTCCGATATATCCGACAATTCCGCACATAATATGGCTCCTTTTTTAGGATTTACTCGAAGTTCCGCATCCTGTAGGGTTTATTCCTTTGTTAACGCATTTGGCAAACCTGAAACGTGAAGCGTGAAACGTAATGCGTAAAACGTAATTTTACGTATTGCGTATTCCGTTTCATAGAACATCATAAGGCCTCCTGCATCCCCAGTCCAAAATCCGCAATCCGAAATCTTTATTCATTCCCACTCAATCGTCGCCGGCGGCTTGGAGCTGACGTCGTACACCACCCGGTTGATCCCGCGAACTTCGTTGGCGATGCGGTTGGAGACCCGGGCCAGGAAATCGTACGGCAGCGGATACCAATCCGCGGTCATGCCGTCGGTACTGCTCACCGCGCGCAGGGCCAGCACGTTTTCGTAAGTGCGTTCGTCGCCCATTACGCCCACGGTTTGCACCGGCAGCAGCACGCAGAACGCCTGCCAAATTCGGTTATAGAGATTCTCCGTTTTTAACATGTCGATAAAAATCTTGTCGGCTTTCCGCAGGACGCTCAGGCGTTCCGGGTTGACCTCTTCGATGATGCGAACCGCCAAACCGGGACCCGGAAAGGGATGGCGAGCAAGAATATCTTCCGGCACTTGCAATTCTTTTCCGACCTGCCGCACTTCATCCTTGAACAATTCCCGCAGCGGTTCCAACAGTTCAAAATCCATTTTTTCCGGCAGTCCGCCGACGTTGTGATGGGATTTGATGGTGGCGGAAGGTCCTTTGAAGGAAACGCTTTCGATCACGTCGGGATAGAGGGTTCCCTGGGCTAAAAAGCGAAAATTCCCTAAATTTTTGGCTTCGGATTCAAATACTTCGATAAACGTTTTGCCGATGATTTTACGCTTCTCCTCCGGGTCAACCACGCGGCATAATCTAGAAAGGAACAGGTCCGCTGCGGTGATTGAAATCAAATTAAGGTGCAATTTCTCACGAAATGCGGCGGCCACTTCTTCCGCTTCGTTCTGGCGCAGCAGCCCGGTATCAACGAAAATAGAGGTGAGCTGTTCCCCGATGGCCCGGTTCAGCAGCGCCGCCAGCACCGTGGAATCCACGCCCCCGCTCAGGGCGCAGAGCACCCGCTCGCGGCCTACCTGCCGGCGGAGTTTTTCGATCTCGCTATTGATAAACGATTGGGGGGTCCACTCTCCCCGGAATCCGCAGATATCGAATAGAAAATTTTGCAGGATCTGCTTCCCCTCCCCGGTGTGGTGTACTTCGGGATGAAATTGCAGCCCGTAGATTTTCTTCTCCCGCCGGCGGATGGCGGCGATGGGGGAATTGTCAGTGTGGGCGATGGCTTCGAATCCTTCCGGCAGGCGGGTGAGGTGATCGCCGTGGCTCATCCATACCGGGGTGGGGGATTTTATCTGAGCCAGCAGATCGTCAGCGGCGTCGATGTGCAGCAGGGCGCGGCCGTACTCCCGGCGGGGAGCGGGATCCACCGCGCCGTTTAGCGAATAGGCAAGCTGCTGCAAACCGTAACAAATCCCCAGGATGGGCAGGTCGAGGCGGAAAATTTCCGGGTCGCAGTGGGGCGCATCGGGGCTGTACACGCTGGCCGGCCCCCCGGAAAGAATGATGGCTTTGACGTCCCGCTCGGTTTTGATCCTCTCCGCCGGGTAATTATAGGCGTGAATCTCCGAGAACACTTGCAGCTCCCGCACCTTGCGGGCGATGAGCTGGGTGTATTGGGAGCCGAAATCCAGGATTAAGACTTTTTGCATTATTTATAAGCCGGCTATAGCGTGTATTGCTTTACTTATTTCTTTCAAGTGAGAAAAATCCAGATGGCCAGATGATGGAATTGATGGATCAACGCAATTTTAAGTCCCATTCGTTTAACCGGTCAATCATCTTCCGGTCGGTCAAATCATAGTGCAGCGGGGTAACGGAAACGTACTGGTTCATGATCGCTACCTCGTCAATGTCCTCCTCGGTGTCCAGAACCAGCTTGGTTCCTCCCAGCCAGTAATAGGTGCGATTGGCCGGATCGACCCGTTTCTCGAAAAAATCCTCGTAATACCCCCTGCCCTGCCGGGTAATTTTGATCCCTTTGAGGTCTTTACGGGGAACCGGGGGGATATTTACGTTGAGCAGCGTGCCGGGAGGAAGCCCCTTTTCCAACACTTTTTCGGCCAGCAGCCGGGCGATTTCCGCCGCGAGGGAAAAGTCGCTCTTTTTAAAGGTGGTCAGGGAAAAGGCAATGGAAGGAATTCCCATGATAGTTCCTTCCGTGGCCGCGGAAACGGTGCCGGAATAAATCACGTTGGTGGCGGTATTGCTGCCCTGGTTGATGCCGGAAACCACCAGGTCGGGGTTGAATTGCAGAATGCCCTTCAAAGCCAGTTTAACGCAGTCGGCCGGGGTGCCCTTTACCGCCCAGCCGAAGAACTTGCCGTTCCGTTCCACTTCTGTCACCCGCAGGGGATCGGAGATGGTAATTGCGTGCCCCACGGCGCTTTTTTCCGAATCCGGCGCAATGACGTACGCCTCGCCGATGCCGGCCATGGCGCTGTAAAGCGCATAAATTCCGCCGGAATAGATGCCGTCGTCGTTGGTGACTAAGATGCGCGGTTTATCAGCCATAGTTTGACCGTATCGCCCTGTATTAGAGCGTGTTTGAAAAATCGTATTTTATGCCACTAAGGCTCGAAGACACGAAGTTTTCACAGGGCTTCTAATTATTCGCAATGGCGCAAAAGTCACCCTGTCATGGATTCCCGCTTTCGCGGGAATGACAATTTACGTGCTTTTCATGTCACTCCCGCGAAAGCGGGAGTCTATAAAATATCTCAGTTCCTGGGTGCGCAT